>JAESUF010000064.1 GCA_016763215.1 Flavobacteriaceae bacterium | reverse complement strand
TAGAATTTCTTTCGTTGGTTGTATATCCTGTTTCCCCATACACATCTTCAATATCCAATGCGTTTTTATAATCGTCTAAAGAGAATGGAGCTTTTGCCATTTCATCTCGTTCACTTCTAGATAATTCTTCTACCTTATCATAAAAACCAGGAATAGTAATGTGATTGTTCTCGTCATGTAAAGAGGCAATCATTTTTGTAAGAATGTTGATAGGGTTTGCTACTGCTCCTCCGTACAAACCAGAATGTAAATCTCTATTAGGCCCGGTAACTTCAACTTCAACATAACTCAACCCACGTAAGCCTGTTGTAATAGAAGGTTGTGTATTGCTAATCATTCCCGTATCAGAAATTAAAATAACATCATTGGCTAATTTCTCTTGATTTCTTTTTACAAACCAACTCAAACTTTCAGATCCAACTTCTTCCTCACCTTCAATCATAAACTTTACATTACAAGGAAGGTTTCCTGTTGCCGTCATATACTCCATAGCTTTTACATGCATATACATCTGTCCTTTATCATCACAAGAACCTCGAGCAAAAATAGCTCCCTCTGGATGAATGTCTGTTTTTTTAATGACAGGTTCAAAAGCAGGAGAGTCCCATAACTCTAAAGGATCTGCTGGTTGTACATCATAATGGCCATAGACTAAAACAGTAGGTAAGCTTTTATCAATAATTTTTTCTCCATACACAATAGGATAGCCTGGAGTTTCACAAATCTCTACAAGATCACATCCCGCTTTTTCTAAGCTTTCTTTTACGACAACCGAAGTGTTCAAAACATCCTGACGATAGGCTGGATCTGCACTTACAGAAGGTATTTTTAAAAGTTCTATCAGTTCATCAATAAAACGCTGTTTGTTGTTTTCTATATATTTTTTTATGTCTGACATTGTATATTTTTAAGGAATTTCAAAAATAGGAAAATTCCAAAGAAAGGGCTTTGCATTTTCAGTTGAATGCTTATATTTGCAATCCGAAAGCTGAAAATTAATTCAGCAGAGTTGCAGGCGTGGTGGAATTGGTAGACACGCTAGACTTAGGATCTAGTGCCGCAAGGTGTGAGAGTTCGAGTCTCTCCGCCTGTACAATAAGAAAAAACCGAGATCATTTGATCTCGGTTTTTTTATTGGGTACAGAATAGCTCCATGTTTTCTTAGTTTCTTTTTAATTATATTCCTATTAGTTCAGATAAAACGAAAGAACAGCCAAGAATAGAACAAATTATTCGGTTGCATTATGAATTAGAAATTAATATGGAAGGTATCGAAGTTATTAAATACATTCTAAACACTACAAATTAAAATTCAATATCTTGTTGATGGTAACAAGTCTTATTATTTACTTAAAATGAATTACATACTCTACATAAAAAACATGGTCTGTAATCGCTGCATAAAAGTGGTTTCAGACGAATTAATAAAGGAGCATATCGATTTTATTAAAGTAGATTTTGGTAAAGTATACTTTGATACAGAAATTACTCAAAGCATAAAAAATAAGATTGATACCATTCTCAAAAAACAAGGTTTTGAAGTATTAGAAGATAAGAACACTCAATTAATAAGTCAAATAAAAAGTTTACTTATAGAAGAGATGTACCATGAAAAAGGGAATGAAAAAATGAATACATCTTTATTAATTAGCACTACTTTAGGGATGGACTATTTCTTGATAAGTAAACTGTTTTCGGAGGTAGAAGGAATAACAATTGAAAAATATATTATTCTCCAAAAAATTGAAAAAGTAAAAGAATTATTAAAATACGGGGAATTAAACCTATCTCAAATATCGTATAAATTAGATTATAGCAGTCCTCAACACTTGTCAAGACAATTCAAACAAGTAACGGGTTTAACCCCAACACAATTCAAAGATATTGGGCAAAGAAAATCACTTGATACAATTTAACCAAAATTATGCACGGATTCATTTGTGAGTTGTAAGATATTTGCAATACAAATGAAACAAACATTCCATAAAATAGTATCACTTTTAATTGCCTTTGTAGTCTTATTTTCTACAATGTCGTTTACTATAAATATGCACTATTGTGGAGCTGCCTTGGTAGATACATCCATTTTTCATAAAGTAAAAACTTGTGGAATGGAAATGCAAAAAACAATAACAGACTCCGATTGTTCCATTACAAAAAAAGATTGTTGTACCGATAAGCAAATTAAGATTGAAGGTCAAGACGAGTTAAAAATAACGTTTGACCAACAAGTATTTGTTGCATCATTTGTATATACATATACCAACCTTTTTAAAGGTTTAGAAAAAAATGTAAACTCTTACAGAGATTACCCTTCTCCTTCCGTCGTCAGTGATATCTACAAACTTGACGAGACTTATTTAATTTGATTTTTCACAATAAACTGTATTGCTCTTATGGGGGCTATTCCTTAAGGACAATTCTACATATTTAGCATTATAAATGCGAAAGTATCCAAAAGTTTAAAATCAAATATGATGAGATAACTAACGGCACATTCCCAAAAAGAATCTCATATTCTTAAACCATAAAATCTAATGAATTATATAGTATATATGAAAAATATGGTCTGTAACCGCTGTATTAAAGTAGTTAAAGATACCCTAGAAAAGCACAACATAAATTTTATTAAAGTTAGTTTAAACAAAATCTATTTTGATGAAGAAATTTCAAAAAAAACAAAAACTAAAATAGAAAATATTCTTAAAACAGAGGGCTTTGAAATAATAGAAAATAAAAACAAGGAATTAATTAGTCAGGTAAAAATGATTATTACAGAGCAAATTAATCATAAGAAGAAGAAAAATATCTCTAAAATGTTAAGTGCTAATTTAGGAGTTAATTATTTTACAATCAGCAAACTATTTTCTAAAATAGAAGGACAAACAATTGAACAATACTTTATTCATCAAAGAATTGAAAAAGTAAAAGAATTATTAGTAAAAGGAGATTTGAGCCTTACTGTAATATCGTATCAATTAAATTATAGTAGTTCACAGCATCTTTCAAGACAGTTTAAAAAACACACAGGATTAACACCAACACAATTCAAAGATATTGGACAAAGAAAATTACCACTTGTAACTTAACCAAAACTATGCACAATATTTTTTTCGTTTTAACATAAATTAGTGATGACTAAATCACCAAATTATGAAACGAATATGTTAAAAGTTCTATCACTAAAAGGAACAATAAATAGAAAAACATGAAAACAATAATTTTAAATAGTACACTGCTTTTTTTCACTCTTGCAATATTTGCACAAGAAAAACTAATTCCTAAAATAGAAGGAAACACGGTTACATACCGGTTTACAGTAGATGAAAAAATGGTCAATTTTTCAGGAAAGGAAGTTGAAGCAATGGCGGTTAATAATTCTATTCCTGCCCCAACTTTGACCTTTACCGAAGGGCAAAATGCTGTAATTT
>JAESUF010000063.1 GCA_016763215.1 Flavobacteriaceae bacterium | reverse complement strand
CCTGCAAATCAAAAGCCAAATTACTTTGCCATATTTGCACATTGTTTTACCTGTAGTTCTAGCCTTACAGCAGTTAAAAACGTTAGTAGATCTTTAGCAAAAGATGGATTTGGTGTTCTTCGTTTTGATTTTACAGGGCTGGGAAGAAGTGAAGGTGATTTTTCCGACAGTCATTTCTCTGCCAATGTAGAAGACCTCATTGATGTACATGAGTTTCTAAAAGCTTCCTACGGAACTCCAAGCTTATTGGTTGGACATTCTTTGGGTGGTGCTGCCGTATTAGTTGCTGCTTCTATACTAGAAGATATTAAAGCAGTAGCGACTATTGGAGCTCCAGCAACGGTAAGTCATGTGAAACATTTATTTTCTCATGACAAGGATGAAATTCCTTCAAAAGGAAACATTAAAGTAAATATTGGAGGAAGGCCTTTTAACATTAATAAAGATTTTGTTGACAATTTTGACAAAACAGATCTGCCTACGGTTGTCAAAAATTTACGCAAGCCTCTATTAATTCTTCATGCTCCTTTTGACAAAATTGTTGGGATTGAAAATGCACAACAATTGTATACAAGTGCACACCACCCTAAAAGTTTTGTCACCTTAGATGGTGCAGACCATTTGCTTTTAAATCCGAAAGACAGCATTTATGCTGGGAATATTATTGGTACTTGGGCGCAGCGATATTTCCCTATCCAAGAGAACGAAATGCTAGATATAGAAGGTGAAAAATTGGTGGGTCATTTAAATTTAATCGAAGACAACTTTACCACATTTATACAAACAAAAAATCATTCGTTGATTGCTGACGAGCCTGCTGAAATAGGAGGAGATGATTCTGGCCCTTCACCTTATGAATTGTTGAATGCTTCGTTAGCGGCCTGTACAGTAATGACTTTAAAATTATATGCACAACGTAAGAAATGGGATTTAAAAGAGGTCTTTGTATACATTACCAATTCTAAGAAACATAGCGATGACCTAGGTCTTGAGATAGAAAAATCAGGATATTTAGATCATATCACCAAAAAATTAAAATTTGTTGGTAACTTAGATGCTGAACAAAAACAACGATTAAAAGAAATTGCCTCTCGCTGCCCTGTTCACAGAACACTAGAGAAAGGAGTAATTTTTGAAACAGCAGTGCTAGAAGAATAAAGATAAAATATTACATTGAATAACCAAACTTTACCGAATCGATTTCTATCGATTCGAAAACATACAGAAGACATTTGTTCAGAACTGAATACTGAAGATTACTCAGTACAACCAGACATATTTGTATCGCCTCCTAAATGGCATTTGGCGCATACAACTTGGTTTTTCGAACAGTTTGTGCTGTCTGAATTTCAAGAAGGCTATTCCGTTTTTCATTCCGATTTTTCGTTTCTTTTCAATAGCTATTACAACAATGTTGGCAAACGAGTCTTACGACCCAATCGTGGATTGATGACACGTCCTTCTGTTAAAAAAGTATTGGAATACAGACGTTATGTCAATGAGAAAATGAATTCTTTCTTGAATCAAAACCTCTCAAAAAAGATCCTAGATATTATAGAAATAGGTTTGCAACACGAGCAACAACATCAAGAATTACTGCATTACGATATTAAATATATTTTAGGAAATCAAGCCACTTTTCCTACGCTAAAAAACGAGTTTGACTTTTCACAAGAAACAACCACTCTCAGTTTTATCAAAATTGAAGAAGGAGTTTACAATATTGGTCATGAAAGTGATGACTTTTGTTTCGATAATGAATTAGGAAAGCACAACGTATACCTTCATGAGTTTGAAATTGCAGATCGGTTAATTACCAATCAAGAATACTTAGCATTCATCAATGATGGAGGCTATCATAATTTCAACCTCTGGCATGCAGAAGGCTGGGATTATATACAACAAAATAAGATTGAAGCTCCTTTGTACTGGCATAAAGTTGAGGGTGACTGGCATCACTACACCTTAACTAGTTTTGAAAAAGTTACTCCAAATGAAGTCATAAAACACCTCAGTTTTTACGAGGCTAGCGCTTTTGCTTCATGGAAAGGAATGCGATTACCTACTGAGTTTGAGTGGGAAATAGCTGCCAATGAAATGAAACATGGAGTATTATGGGAATGGACAAACAGCGCTTATTTACCCTATCCGAATTTTGAAAAAGCGACAGGAGCTTTAGGCGAATACAATGGGAAATTCATGATCAATCAAATGGTGTTACGAGGAGCTTCTTTAGCAACCTCCCCTAACAATTCAAGAAGAACTTACCGGAATTTTTTTCATCCAGATATGAGATGGATGTATTCGGGCATACGATTAGTAAAATAATATGGACAACACTTTTGCACAAGATGTGCTACAAGGCTTAACAGCCGACGATAAATATTTATCCTCTAAATACTTTTACGACGATAATGGTAGTCGGATTTTTCAAGAAATCGTGCATATGTCTGCGTATTATTTGACTGATAGTGAATTTGAGATTTTGTCGTTACAAGCAAAACAAATTGTTGACGCCATACAATTCCGGGAGCCTTTCAACATTATAGAACTGGGAGCTGGAGATGGCTTCAAGACCTTTAAATTATTAGAGTACCTAGTGAATCATGAAATTGAATTTCACTATGTTCCCATAGATATTTCACAGGAAGCCATCGATATTCTTTCGAGTAAATTAAAAGAACGTTTGCCCAACCTTTCCATTCAACCCAAAGTAGGAGATTACTTTCAAGTATTAAAAAAATTAAAACAAGGCAACACTCCTAGCCTATTGCTTTTTTTAGGAAGTAATATTGGAAATTACTTAAGCAATCAGGTAAACGATTTGCTACAACTCTTTAATAAGAGCATGAAAAAGGGAGACAAGTTATTAATTGGTGTCGATTTAAAGAAAAACCCGTTAACAATACAAAAGGCCTATTTGGACGAAGCAGGAATTACAAAGAAATTCAACCTAAACTTACTTCTAAGAATTAACCGAGAATTAGACGCTGATTTTAAAATTGATGATTTTGATTTTTACAGCTATTACAATCCGGATACAGGAGAAGTGAAAAGTTATATTGTTAGCTTACGGAATCAAAAAGTGAGCATTAAAAAATTAAATACGACCATTGATTTTCAATACGATGAATTGATTTGGACCGAGCTTCAAAAAAATATTCATTAAAACAAATTGAACATTTGGCCAATAATAGTGGATTTACCATTGCCCAAAATTTCTTGGATTGCAAGCATTACTTTGTAGATAGCCTTTGGGAAAAATAATATTCAATACTCTATATTTCAAAAAGCACAACATGACATTCCATAAGTCCTGTATATTGTAATATTTATTCGTTATTTTTATACAAGATAACCGAACAACCTGTCAACTAACTTACCATGATGAAAGATTTTACAAAGGGAATCACTTTATTCTTAGCACTACTTATTCTAAATGCTTGTGCAACTTACAAAGCTCAATATAAAGATGGCGCTACAGCAATAAAGACTCCTTCAAAAGAAGTTTCACATACTTTTTATTTAATTGGTGATGCAGGAAATTCAGCGATACATCAAGCATCTCCTGCGTTGAGTAAATTAAAAGCCGAATTAAGCGAAGCCGATAAAAACGGGACACTTATTTTCTTAGGAGATAATATATACCCTAGAGGATTAGAAAAAGGATCTGCCTTGTCTAAACATCGTTTACAAGTACAAATAGATCTCGGGAAAACTTTTGATGGGAGAACATTATTTATTCCAGGAAATCATGATTGGTATAGTGGCTTAGATCAATTAAAGAAGCAAGAAAAAATGGTAGAAAAAGCTTTAGGAAAAGACTCTTTTTTACCAGAAAATGGCTGTCCTATTGAAAAAATAAATATTTCTGATGATATAGTATTGATTGTTTTAGACACGCAATGGTATTTAACCAATTGGGACAATCATCCTAAAATTAATGACGATTGTGAAATCAAAACCAGAGATAAGTTCTTTGATGAATTTGAAAGTTTACTTAAAAAGGCACAAGGAAAAACGACCATTGTTGCCATGCACCACCCTATGTTTACCATGGGCTCTCATGGAGGAAATTATTCCTTTGGTAGTCATATGAGTCCACTTCCTATTCTTGGAACACTCAAAAACATTTTAAGAAAGACAACCGGAATTTCCAATGCTGATTTGCAAAACAAGAAATACAACGAACTTAAAAAACGAATTGTAACCTTAGCACAACAAAATGAAAAGACCATTTTTGTTTCTGGACACGAACACAGTTTACAATACATTGTAGAAGACAATATTCCTCAAATTGTAAGTGGTTCTGGTTCGAAAGATGGTGCAGTAAAGTTGACAGAATCTGGATTCTATGCAGATGGAAAACAAGGATACTCTAAACTGATTGTTTATAAAGACGGATCCTCGCATGTACAGTTTTTTACTATCGACAATAAGAATCCAAGTTTTGAAACTTCTGTTATCAACCCGAACAAACCAATGCAATTGATCGCCTATCCAGATCAGTTTCCACCTTCGAAAAAAGCCTCTATTTATACTCAAAAAGAAGTAACCAAAGGCCGAACTTATAAATTCTTTTGGGGAGATCGTTATCGAAAATATTATGGAACTGAAGTCGATGCCCCAACTGTTAATTTAGACACACTGTTTGGAGGGTTAAAACCAATACGAAAAGGTGGAGGTCATCAATCTAAATCTCTACGACTAGAAGACTCACAAGGAAGAGAATATGTGATGAGAGCTTTGCGTAAAAACGCCGTACAGTACCTGCAAACCGTCGCTTTTAAAGATCAATATATTAAAGGGCAATTTACCGATACCTACACAGAAGGTTTGTTAGAAGATGTTTTTACAGGAGCACATCCTTATGCCCCTTTTGTGATTGGAGCACTTTCAGATGCTGTTGGTGTTTATCATACAAACCCTGTATTGTATTATGTTCCTAAGCAAAATGCTTTGGGAATGTACAATGCCGATTTTGGCGATGAACTCTATATGATTGAAGAACGTGCAGGCTCTGGTCATGGCGATAAAAAAAGTTTTGGCTTTGCTAATAAATTGATTAGCACAGACGATCTTTTAAAAGAAATTCATAAAGACGAAAACAATATTGTGGATGAGCAATCATACATACGAGCACGTTTGTTTGACATGCTAATTGGTGACTGGGATCGCCATGAAGACCAATGGCGTTGGGCAAAATTTAAGGTAGGTAAGAAAACTGTTTACAGACCCATTCCTAGAGATCGAGATCAGGCATTTTCTATGATGGCAGACGGATTCCTACTTAGATTTGCGACCAAAACAATGACCAGTTTGTCTTTGATGCAATCCTATGATAAAGAATTAAAAAATGTACCAGGCTTCAACCTAGAACCCTATCCGCTAGATATGGCTATTATTAATGAATCTACAAAAGCAGATTGGGATGCACAGGTTACAACCATTGTAAATGGTTTAACGGATAAAGTAATTGAAGAAGCTTTTAAAGCCTTTCCTCAAGAGGTCCACGATCAAACCATTACTGATATCAAAGAAAAACTAAAAGGGAGAAGAGAGAATTTACAAAAAATATCAGATGCATATTTTAAGCACATGAGTAAATTTCAAGTAGTAAAAGGAACAGATAAAGACGATTGGTTTGACATTGAAAGAATGTCGGACGGACAAACAAAAGTTACTGGTTACCGTATTAAAAAAGGAAAGAAGAGTGATGTTTTCCATCAAAAAACCTACAACAGAGAACATACCAAAGAAATTTGGATATACGGTTTGGATGACGACGATTGGTTTGTTGTGAGCGGAAAAGGAAACAATCTAATCAAAGTTCGGATTGTCGGGGGTCAAAACAAAGACACCTATGACATTCAAAACGGACAAAAAGTAATCATCTATGACTACAAGTCTAAGAAGAGCAGCTTTATTACCAACAAAGGGAAAAAGCGTTTAACTGACGATTATGAGACCAATGTATACAATCATAAAAAACTAAAAAACAACGATCGACAATTCCTTCCAAGTATTGGAAGCAATCCAGACGATGGCCTTAAAATTGGTGTTGTAAGCACCTATGCCTCCTATGGGTTTAATAGAAATCCCTTTACTTACAAGCAAACCATCGATGCGGCTTATTATTGGGCAACAAACGGATTTGAACTAAACTACAATGGTGAATTTGCCAATGTGATTGGAAAAACCAATTTGGGAATAAACGCCTCATTTACAAGTCCTAATTTCTCCAATAACTTCTTTGGTTTTGGAAATCAATCTGTCAATTTAGATCCAGATGATGATTTAATAGATCGGGATTTTAATCGGGTAAAAATGAGTCAACTGCGTTTCGGTGCCTCACTATTATGGAAAGGTGAATTAGGTTCTTTGTTAAAGCTTTCTGCAACCTATGAAGCAATTGAAGTAGAGAATACAACAGGTAGGTTTGTAAGCATAACAACACAACTCCCAAGCACTGTTTTTAACAACCAGAATTTCTTAGGTGGTGAATTGAGTTATCACTTTAAAAACACAGACAACGAAGCGTTTCCTACCTTAGGAATGGAAACAAGTATACAGCTAGGATACAAATCTAACATAAGTGAGTCTTCAGGTTATGGTTATTTAAAACCATCGGTATCTTTTGACTATAAAATCACCAACAATGGACGATTGGTCTTTGCAACCAAATTTGGAGGTCAAATTAATTTTGGAGATGATTTTGAGTTCTATCAAGGTGCTAGATTAGGTGCTAAAAATGGATTACGTGGATATCGATTTGATCGTTTTATTGGAAAAAGTTCTTTTTATCAAAGTTCAGACATCCGTATAAGTTTGAAAAAAGTAAAAACAGGATTACTTCCT
>JAESUF010000062.1 GCA_016763215.1 Flavobacteriaceae bacterium | reverse complement strand
TTTAAAACAAATCAATGTAATGCTTGCCATAATGCAAATGCAGCAGATGATTTTGTTTTTACACAACACTATCCTGTATTAATAGCTGCCAAAGCTATTGGTGAAGGAGTTATACCAGAAAATTTATCAGAAAGAATCGCTGGATCTCCTAAAAAAGAACCTGGTAAATGGGATCCTTCTGCTCCTACTCCTACGAATTTGAATTTAGATGTACCTGTAGATAAAGACAAGTTATTTGCGTATTTAGTTTCTGAAAAATATAAAAGCTTTAAGTCAAGAGAAAGTAAAAGTCATCCTTCATTAGGACCTCATACAAAATTAGGATTGCCAGTAAAAGTTTTTATGAATGATCTGATTACAAATTCTTTAAAAACAGGTAATAAAGAACACCCGATGGGTTCCTCAATTGTAAAAGAAATGTTTGACAAAAACAATGCACTTGCTGGATGGGCAGTAATGGTTAAGACTCAAGAAACTACTGATGATGGTAATGGGTGGTTTTGGTATGAAGTTACTAGCACAAAAGATAAAAATGCAATAGCAGCTATGGGTAATGGTGTAAAAGGATGCATTAGTTGTCACACTATTGGAACTGATCAAGTTAGAACTGCATTCCCATTAAAATAAATAAACGATTAATAATAAAATAAGAATCATGAAACGAAAAATCATCTTAGGACTAGCTGTATTTGCTTTAGTCTTTACATTGGCGTCTTCCATTTCAGTAAATGATAAAGAAGAAAATTATCAAAAAGTATCGTACTTTAAAATGAACTCTAGTGGCGATTTAATTCGTCCAACGGATTACAGAAGCTGGGTTTATGTAGGAACTCCCCTTACTCCTAACGATATGAATAATGGAAAAGCAGCTTTTCCAGAATTTCATAATGTATACATAGACCCAGCTAGCTATAATCACTACAAGAAAACTGGTAAATGGAGAGAAGGAACTATTTTAATAAAAGAATTAGTGAGTGTTGGAGGAAAAGCAGCTGTAAGTGGTGCTGGATACTTTATGGGAGATTTTATTGGGTTTGAAGCAACAATTAAGAGTAAAAAACATTTCCCAAAAGAGCCAGGAAACTGGGCGTATTTTAGTTTTACAAACCCAACTGGCGGAACGCTAGCTGCAACTGGTAAGCCTTTTAAAACAAATCAATGTAACGCTTGTCATAATACAAGTGTTGGAGATGATTTTGTTTTTACACAGCATTACCCAGTTTTAAGAGCTGCTAAAAATGTTGGAGCTAAGGTCACTCCAGAAAATAAAGCAAAACGTTAAGGATACCATATTGGTTTGATTTTATTAAGCATGGGGTTTTTCAATTGAAAGACTCTGTGTTTAATTTATCTTCTAAAAAATAATGAATAAACTTAAACAAAAATGGAATATCCATTCCAACTTTCAACTCTTTGTAATTCTATTAGTATTCTCAATTAATGGGTCTCTGTCTGTTATTCTGGCAAAACCTTTTATGAAGACTATAGGATTACTAGAAGGAACCATTCAACCTGTGTTGTTTTGGTCTACCCGTATAGTACTCATGTTTATTATATATCAATTTTTATTGGTTGTAATAGGTAGCATTTTTGGCCAACATACTTTTTTCTGGAATATGGAAAAGAGAATGCTCTCGAGACTTGGATTTAAAAAATTCTTTAAGAGATAACTCTGCAAATGATTAAAGCTAAAAATTTAGTTCCCTTTCTAATTTTGATTTCTCTACTAACATCAGAATTTCTTTTTGCACAAGAAGAACATTTAATAGAAAGTAAGCATGAAAAAGAGCCCGGTTTGGAAATTGTTGCTTCAGGTTTGTTTATTAATAACCCGGAAATTAAAAGATTTGACCCAGCTACAGAGCTTCATATTACTTATTGGACCTCACATAAATGGGCATTTGGCGTTGGATATACATTAGTTTTTGAAGAAGAGAGGGTTGGCCATGAGCTTGCTGCTCTTGTAAGTCATAAACCTTGGTCTTTTCTTACTATTAATGCTGGACCGAGTTTCTCTTTACCAAACGCTCACAAAAAGTTTGAAACATCAGTTTATATAGAAGGTGAGTTTAATTTTAAATTGAATATTTTTCATTTTGGCCCCTTAATTGGATCTTTAGTTGGTGAGGAATTTAGAGTATTTGGTGGAATTCACTTTGGTTATGAGTTTTAGCAGTTTACACCAGCATAGTATCAAAAAAAGAATATTTGTATTTCTATTAATCATTTTTATAGGAATACAGTTCTATAGGCCAAATAAAAATGATCAAAAACCAGTTACTTCAAAAGACTTTTTAATTGCCGAAAGAACACCAAAGAACATCGCAAATCTATTTCAAAATTCCTGCTATAGTTGTCATTCAAATAAAACCAATTATTATTGGTATGATAATATCGCTCCAGTAAGTTGGATTGTAGACAATCATATAAAAGAAGGGAAAGAAAAACTAAATTTTTCTACATGGAAGACATTAGACCTTAGAGATAAAGCAGGTGTTATATCAGAAATTGCTGTAACGGTTACAGAAGGAAAAATGCCTTTATCTTCATTTACTTTTATGCATCCTGACACCAAGATTACTGAAGCTGATAAAAAACTAATTCTAGAGTGGTTATACACTATTGAATGATTTATCTTCAAAAAAAATGTGATCGTAAACATTGTTTCTTTTTGATTTGAATTCTATATTTGCTTCCATAAAATTCGGGATGTAGCTTAGTCCGGTTAAAGTGCTGGTCTGGGGGACCAGAGATCGGAGGTTCGAATCCTCTCATCCCGACAAGCTAAAACAAAAAATTCTTGTAAAAAATTTATTTTCTCAAGAGGACTTTTTTTGATTTAATCAAATTGAAGCTTTGCTATAATTTGCAACATACTTTTTAGAGTCTCAACGAATGAAAAAAGACATTCTACTTACTCCTATGAAAAAAAAGCACTTTTTTATTTTGAATAGTTAGGATAAAAATTATATTTGCGCTCGCAAAAAGCCGATGTAGCTCAGCTGGCTAGAGCAGCTGATTTGTAATCAGCAGGTCGTGGGTTCGAGTCCCTCCATCGGCTCTAAAGAGTTCTTTCTATGAAAGAACTCTTTTTCGTTTAACTTCATTATTATTTTCTTAAATTTGTCCTCAATTATTTGTCAAATTAATACCGCGAAGAATGCTTGTAATTGGAATTGCCGGAGGTACTGGAAGTGGAAAGACTACTGTTGTAAGTCAGATTATTAATGAACTTCCTGCCGATGAAGTTTGTGTTATATCACAAGACTCATACTACAAAGCGACCAACAATCTTTCCTACGATGAACGAATAAAAATTAATTTCGATCATCCAAGAGCTATTGATTTTGAACTATTAATTGAACATTTGACTGATTTAAAAGCAGGGAAAATCGTAGAACAGCCAATTTATTCGTTTGTAACACACAATCGAATTAAAGATACTGTTAAAACACATCCTCGAAAAGTTGTTATTGTTGAAGGTATTTTAATCTTTAATAGTGAAGACTTAAGGAGTTTGTTTGACATCAAAATTTTTGTCCATGCAGATGCAGATGAAAGGTTGATACGAAGAGTTCGAAGGGATATTTCAGAAAGAGGAAGAGATATTGATGAAGTTTTAAATCGTTATCAAGACACTTTAAAACCAATGCATCAGCAGTTTATTGAGCCTACAAAGAATTTTGCAGACCTCATTATCCCTAATGATCGTTACAATACGGTTGCTATTGATATCGTTAGAACTGTAATCAGTGAACGACTATGATAATATGAACTTTAAAAAGATAAAAGAAAATAGGTTTTTTAAATTTCTAACAAATAGTTATGTTTTTATTTTAATTGTCTTTCTTGTTTGGATGGTTTTCTTTGATGAGAACACACATTTAAATAGAGAGTTTAATAAAGAATTAAAAGAGTTAAACAATACGATTAACTTTTATAAAAAAGAAATAGAAAGAGATAAAAAGATTATCAAACAATTGCAAGACTCTTTACAGTTAGAGCGTTTTGCAAGAGAGCGATATTTAATGAAGAAGAAAAATGAAGATGTTTTATTATAGAATATGATACCGTAAAGTAATTAATGGAAGCTTACTTATTTGATGAATTTGACGTACTAACACCTGCTGCTTGGAAGCAAAAAATTCAAGTAGATCTTAAAGGTGCAGATTATAATGACTCTCTTTTATGGAAAACAAATGAAGGCATCATTGTAAAGCCTTTCTATACAAAAGAAGACAGAAATAAAGCTCAAATCTCTTTACCTAGCAATGGTTATAAAATTTGTCAATCTATTTTTATTGATGATACAACCATCGCGAACAAGCTAGCCTTAGATGCATTATCTCGAGGTGCGAATTCAATTCAGTTTGTCGCAAATAAAAGTTTTGATTATACAACCCTTCTTCAAAATATTACGATACAAAATAGTCCTATCTATTTTAAGTTCCATTTTTTGAATCCAGATTTCATCAAAGAGCTCACCACTTTTTATCCTGATAACGACTTCTACTTTCAGTTAGATATAATTGGAAATTTAGCCGCTTCAGGGAATTGGTTTTCGAACCTTACTTCTGATATCGATAATGCTAAAAAAATTAGTGCGAGTGGTATTGCAAATTCAATTTGTGTGAATGCATCATTATATCAAAATGCAGGTGCATCAATGGTCCAAGAGTTAGCCTACGCTTTAGCACATACAAACGAATATATTGAAATGTTTGGAAGTGAAACTGCTACTAAAATTCATTATGAATTTTCTGTAGGAAACAATTACTTTTTTGAGATTGCCACA
>JAESUF010000061.1 GCA_016763215.1 Flavobacteriaceae bacterium | reverse complement strand
TTCATTGCCCAAATATCTACAACAGGCTTTTCCAAAAAACGATACTTATATGCAATACTTTGTTCCGCAGTAAAGCGCTCATGGATGTCTTTAACATGTGGTAGATATTCTTCGTACCTCGAGATTAAATGAAAGCTTGCTGCAAAAACATCAAATGGGATATTCGATTTTGCCCCAGCACTAAAAAAACAAGGCACATCATCCCATTTCTGGATATTAATTTCTAAATCACTAACGCCTTGATCAAAAAGTAAATCGTGACTTTTAATAAAAAACTCTTTCCCCAACGGAACTCTAGTGTAACTAATCTTAGGACCATTATGAGCTACAAATTCCTCTATCTTAGAAGTAAAACCTACTGGCACTAATAAAATTCTACTAAAGATGTGTTTAAAAATATACCGTACTCTAGGAGTAACTTTGTGTGTATAAACAAGAATCAAAACAGAAGAACACTTTAAATTTCGCCATTATCGGCAAAGCTAAAATAAGATTTTTCAGTTATTATTAAGTGATCTAATAGTTTTATATCTAAACTCTCTCCTGCTATTTTAATTTTTTGAGTTAGTTGCTTGTCAGACAAACTGGGTTTATTTTTTCCTGAAGGGTGATTGTGACAAATAATAACTGCAACCGATGACAATTCTAAAGCCCTCTTATACAACAACCGAATATCAACAAATGTTCCAGTAATTCCGCCTTTACTTATCTGATCTTTAGACAACACTTTGTTAGAGTTATTAAGATACATAACCCAGAATTCTTCATGAGGCAAATCTCCAATAATAGGTAGCATGATCTTAAAGGCCTGCTCACTACTCTCTATTTTTAAGATTTCAACAGAGGGTTCTAATTGCCTTCTCCGCCCTAATTCTAACGCTGTAATAATGGTGATTGCCTTTGCAGGCCCAATTCCTTTGAATGCTGTCAATTTTTCAAGAGAAAGTTTAGCAAACTCATTAATATTATGATTTACCGACTCTAAAATCCTTTTCGATACTTCTACGGCACTTTCTTGCTTGTTTCCCGAACCAATAAGTATCGCAATGAGTTCAGCAGAACTAAGGGTTGTTTTGCCTTTAGAAATTAATTTTTCTCGTGGCCTATCATCTAAAGCCCACGATTTAATGGTCATTTTTTTCATTTTGCAATTTTTAATAAATGTACAAAATATAGAAATATGTAGGCATCTTAACTTGGTTTTTTGTCAGTCCTCAACAAGTTTATATCTTTGTCGTATACTTTGATTAAATCTTATGAAGATTATTATAGCGGGTGCTGGAGATGTTGGGTTTCATTTAGCAAAATTATTATCTTACGAATCGCAAGATACCTATATCATAGATTTTGATGGAGAGAAGCTAGACTACATCAATAATCACTTAGATGTTATTACTAAAAAAGGGGATGCTACTTCAATCAGTCTACTAAAAGAAATTGGAATTGATAAGGCTGATTTATTATTAGCAGTTACGGAATCTCAAAACACTAATTTTACCATATCAGTTATTGGCAAATCTCTTGGTGCAAAAAAAACCATAGCTAGAATAAACAATCCGGAATTTTTAAAAAATGATGAAATTGATTTTAAATCTTTTGGGGTAGATTTTATGATTTCCCCAGAAGAATTGGCGGCTAATGAAATTAAAATGCTTCTAAACCAATCTTCTTTTAACGATACTGTTACTTTTGAGAATGGTTTATTTAACGTATTGGGAACCACACTTAGTTATAAATCACAGCTTCTAGGCATGACTGTAAAAGAAGCAAAAGAAACCTTTACAAACGTTGATTTCATCACCATTGCTATTAAAAGGGAAGGGATTTCTCAAACAATTATACCTAGAGGAGATACTACCTATAAACTAAATGACCAAGTATATTTTTCAGTACCTCATTACAGCCTTGATAATATCTATTCTATTGTTGGAAAAGAGCATTTGAATATCAAAAACGTTATGATTCTTGGTGGAAGTTCAATAGGTTCAAAAACAGCCAGAAATCTTTGTAAAGAAAATTTTAATGTTAAATTGATTGAAAAGGATCGAGATAAATCTGAAGCTCTAGCTGAAGAATTAAACAATACCTTGCTTATAAATGGCGATGGTAGAGATATTGAATTACTAGAAGAAGAAAACATTCGAGAAATGGATGCTTTTGTTGCTGTAACAGGAGATTCCGAAACAAATATTATGTCTTGTCTTGTCGCTAAATCTAAAGGCGTAAAAAAAACAATTGCTTTGGTAGAAAATATGGATTATATCAATATTTCTCAAACTATCGGAATCAATACTTTAATCAATAAAAAATTAATTGCTGCTAGTAGTATTTTTAGACATATTAGAAAAGGTGAAATTTTAGCTCTTGCAAATCTTCACAATATTGATGCTGAAGTTTTTGAGTTTGAAGTACTACCAAATGCAAAAGTGACTAAAAAGCCTATTCGAGAATTAAAATTCCCAAGAGATGCTATTTTTGGAGGAATCATTAGAGATGGAAAAGCATTAATGTCATTTGGAGACTTCCAGGTTAGAACTGGAGATAAAGCTATTATTTTCTGCTTACCAGAATCAATTAGTACTGTAGAAGACTTATTTCGTTAGAATGGGAGCTTTAAATTTCAAAATAATCTATCGGTTTTTAGGGTTAACAGCAGTCCTAAATGGTATTTTCATGTTCATTGCTGTACCTTTTAGCATGTACCATAATGAACCCGAACAAATGGGGATTTTGAATGCTGGAATCGTCACTGTTTTTTTAGGGTTAATTCTCTATTTTTTTAACAAACCGACTAACACAAATATTCAAAAAAAGGAAGGATATCTAATTGTAACTTTAGGTTGGCTTACTTTATCATTCACTGGAATGTTACCCTATTTATTTTCTGGTGCTATTCCGAACATTACCAATGCTTTCTTTGAGACTCTCTCTGGGTATTCCACAACTGGCTCTTCCATATTAACTGATATAGAATCGATGCCCAAAGGAATTCTCTTTTGGAGAAGTGCTACACATTGGATTGGTGGAATGGGGATTATTGTTTTAACCATCGCTATTTTACCCCTGTTGGGAATTGGAGGGATGCAACTTTTTATGGCTGAAGCTCCAGGTCCATCTGCCGATAAATTACATCCTAGAATTACAGATACCGCCAAGCGTCTTTGGTTGATTTACGTCATCCTAACTTTTGCTGAATTTTTATTACTAAAAGTAGCTGGAATGACATGGTTTGATGCTATAAATCATGCAATGGCAACAGTGAGCACGGGAGGATTCTCAACAAAAAACAATAGTCTTTCCTTCTGGAATCACATGCCTCTAATACAATACATTGTTATCTTTTTCATGATAGTAGCTGGAACTAATTTTGTACTTACTTATTTCGCATTGAAAGGGAAAGTTAGAAAAGTGATACAAAGTGAAGAGTTCCGATATTATATATTTGGTATCTTCAGTATTACTTGTATTATAGCCGCTGTTATTTTATTCTTTCAAGACGCTACATTACAAACAACTATCAATCACCCTGAAGTTTTAGGAAAGACTGAAAGTGCTTTTAGACATGCTTTATTTCAAGTAACCTCTATTGTTACTACTACTGGTTTTGTAAGTGCCGATTTCACAATGTGGAGTTTCTTTGCTACTGGAATTTTCTTTGCGCTCTTTTTTGTTGGTGGCTCTGCAGGTTCTACTAGTGGTGGAATTAAAATAGTTCGTCATATTGTAATGTTGAAAAACAGTTTTTTAGAATTCAAAAAGACATTACATCCAAATGCAATAATACCTGTTAGGTATGACAGTAAAGCAGTAAAACAAACCATTGTTTTTAACATTTTATCTTTCTTCGTTATTTACATGTTGATCTTTATCGTTTCCTCTGTAATACTAACCTTCTTAGGGTTGGATTTTATTTCTTCACTAGGTGCAGCCGCATCCAGTTTAGGGAATATTGGCCCTGCTATTGGATCTGTGAGCCCTGTAGACAACTTCGTTCATTTATCTGATGGAGCTAAATGGTTTTGTTCTTTTTTAATGCTTATTGGGAGATTGGAACTTTTTACTGTTTTAATCCTTTTCACTCCGTTCTTCTGGAGAAAAAACTAGTTTATTAAAATTATTTTCTATCTTTAGCATTCAATAATTCAAATTTAATGCTATGAAAAAGAATTATATGTACCAGAAATACTGGTACCTTATTTTTACATTTACCTTTTATTTAACAACAAGTGCTCAGTCCGTTGGAGATATTGCTTTTATCTCTTTCAACGGGGATGGCGATGATGATTTTGCTATTGTTATCCTTGCTGATGTTTCAGCAAATTCTACACTTTATTTTACAGACAATGAGTCTGATGGAACTGGCGCTATTACCTCAGGAGAAGGTATACTCACATGGGTTAGTGGCTCAAAAACCATTAATGCCGGCACTGTAATTACCTTTACTGATGTTGATAATGAAAGCAATCCTAGTTTTGGAGTTTCTATTGGATCGCTATCCAAATTAGGGAATTTTAACATCTCTTCATCTTCTAAAGATGGTCTTTTAGTCTACACAGGAATAGACAGCAATACACCAACTAATTTTATCGCAGCCATACAGATTGGTAATGATTCTTCAACACTAGGACCTTTTGACGGAGATGGAGTTACGCTGACCAATACTGGCTTGGTTATTGGGACTTCTATTATAGTCATAGACAGTTCCGCTTCTCCAGACGGTGCTACATATCATGCTTCTCGATCTAGTGAAACTTCTTTTAGTGATTATTACCCCTTACTAATAGATGACACTACAAATTGGACAAATGTTGTCAATGGAAATGGAGAAACATTACTACCATTTTCCCAAGAAGCATTTACAATTAATTCTACCACTTGGACAGGAAGTAGTAACAGTATATGGAATTTAGCTGATAATTGGGATAATGGAATTCCCACCTACTCTTCTGATGTTCTAATTCCTGATGTTACAAACTCGCCAATGATAAGCTCAGGAACGGAAGCTAAAGCAGGAAATGTGACAATCTCTTCTGAAGAAATAGTTACAATTAACAGTTCCAATGCGCTCACTATTAACGGGCAACTTACCATTAATGGGGCATTCATTATGAATTCCGGCAGTTCATTAATCATAAGAGGAACAGCAACAGGAAATATAACATCCCAAAGAAATTTAGGAACAAGCAATTGGTATTTAGTTTCATCACCAGTAATTGGGCAAGATGTAGATGATTTTGTGATTGCAGAATCTTTACAACAAAACTTACCAAGCGTTGCTCTTGGAACATACAATACTGTTAGCAATACTTGGTCTTATTATCAAAATGGAACTTCTAACTCGGTCACCTTTAATTCCGGACAAGGATATTCTATAAATCTAGAGAATAGCTCTGGAGATATTTCATTTACAGGGACTCTAAACACATCAAATACATCAATAGCACTTACAACGTCAGGAAACGGTTATAACTTATTAGGAAACCCATATTCATCTTATATAAATAGTGCTACTATACTTACCACAAACACCCCTTCGATACTTACAGAAACCATTTGGGTTTGGGATCAATCTATCAATACGTATGCAACAAAAGTAACTGCCGACAATTTTCAATTAGCACCAGGTCAAGGTTTTTTTGTTCAATCGAATGGAACATCTGGAAATGTTTGGTTTAATGAATCTTTTCAAAATCATCAATCAACTGATACTTTCTTAAAAAACACAACTAATAGGCCCGAGATTTATTTAACCC
>JAESUF010000060.1 GCA_016763215.1 Flavobacteriaceae bacterium | reverse complement strand
GAGTTAAATGCTGCATTTGCTCAATTGCAATCTGAAAATATTACGGATTTAATTATTGACCTACGTTATAATGGTGGTGGTTCAGTACGAACAGCAACCTTTTTGGGTGCTATGGTTACTGGACAATTTACAGGTCAATTATTTTCTAAACAAGTATGGAACACAAAAGTACAGGCGAATGTAAATCCGTCCTATTTTGAAAATGATTTTACCAATCAATTGAACAACGGTATTTTAAATGAGGCTATTAACAGTTTGAATTTAACTAGAGTTTACTTTATTACTACTGGAAGCACTGCTTCTGCTTCTGAATTGGTAATGAATAGTCTAGACCCTTATGTTGATGTGTTCTCTGTGGGTACAATAACTGTAGGGAAAGTACATGGTTCTGTTACCATTTATGATTCTGATAATTATTTAAAAAACGGACCTAGCTTTAACCAAAACCACACTTGGGCATTGCAACCTTTGGTCTTAGAAATTCAAAATAGCGAAAGTAGAAATCAACCTCAAGGAATTCCTCCTACGGTTAATTTACCAGAAGACTATGAAGATTTAGGAGTTTTAGGTGAACGATCTGATCCTTTATTGGACAGAACTATTATATTGATTGCTACAGGTAATAGAACAACCATTTCGTCAACGAATACGAGTATTCGTTTGGAAGAGATTGGAAGCTCTAAAACGAATAAACCTGCACTTAATACAATGTATATAGACCTTAAAGAATAAGGAGCAATCCACTCATTTTATTTGAACATTGTTTTTCTCACTCTAAATTCTTATAGTATCCTGATGATGTTTCTTAAGAGATCATGAAATCGATATTTTTAAAATGGCCTGGCTTCTTAACCCTTACAAGTTTTCAGTCTCCAGTTTTGGGGAATCTAGTATATCGGGTCTAAATTCATTTGTTTCTTCATCTTTGTTCTTCGCATATTCGTAGCCTGAACCCCACCATTTTTTCATTGATTTTTGATCAAAGATGAGTGAGTTTGTCGTTAATACAGTAGGTGTGTAATATAAATTCAATTTAACACCATGTTGTTTTGCCGACAATTTACCGATGGTAATATTGTGTTTCTCTACCTGCTCCATCATAAAATCTTGAACCCCAAATAAAAGAGCAAATGGGTTTTTTGCAGGCATTTTATTCAATTGGTTAAGTTCAGTTTCTAAAATAATAGCATCTACTTCTTTAGCTCCTCTCTTAATGGCTTCTCGTATAGGAACTAAGCATCCAAATCCGCCATCAGCATATTGTTGTCCATTTTTTTCAAGCAAGCTCATAAATGGAACATAATTACAAGAAGCCCAAATCCAATCACAAAAATCTAAATAGTCACAATCATTAGACGATTTATATTCTATCTGATTAGCGCTTAGCTTGGAAACAGTAATTACAACTTCTTTATTTCTATCAGAAATCAATTGAAACATCTTTTTTGTAATGTTGTTATCTATCAACATTTTAAGATTTCTACTTTCACCAAATGTCTTTCGTCCATTTAAAAAGTTCCATAACGTATTCGTATGTCGTATCGAAATCACTTTACTTCCGTTGACAAACTTAATTTTAAATGGATTGTTGCTAAATATACTTTCCTGATTTACTGAAGTGTATAGGTCCTTAAGTTCATCAATCATTCCTAATGACAAATGAGAAACCATTAAGCTTCCTGTTGATGTACCTAAAAACAAATCGTAATCTTTCTGTTTTTCCTTCATCAAATACTCAGCGACACCTCCTGCAAAAGCGCCTTTACTACCACCCCCTGAAATAACCAATGCTTTCTTCACAATTGAATAAATGATTTATGTATTTTCGTGATATCAAAAATATCAAAAATGAAACGAATCCTAGCATTACTTATCATTATAGTTTTTATAAGTTCTTGTCAAAAGGAATACCAGCCCAGAACAATTGATTCTGTTTCTATTGAAGAATACAAAATTGATAGTGTTAGTATTAGGGCTATTCTTCCAATAGATAGAACAAACTTTTTTTATGCTGACTCAAAAGGAAATATTGGTTTTACCAAGAGTGATGGTAAGAATTGGGAAAAAAATACGTTTATCCATATAGAAGTACAAGATACGATTGTTCCTAATTTCAGAAGCATTGCTACTAATGGGGAATCTATCTTTGCTTTAAGTATAGGGAACCCTGCTTTATTATATAAAATAGGGAATGATCAATCAAAAGGGAAAATAGTCTACAAAGAAGAGCATGAAAAAGTATTCTATGACTCTATGAAGTTTTTTGATAAGCAAAATGGAATTGCCATGGGAGATCCTACGGAAGATTGTTTGTCAATTATCTTAACAACTGATGGTGGAAATACTTGGAACAAAATACCCTGTGACAAATTACCCAAAGTAGTTGAGGGTGAAGCAGCTTTTGCCGCAAGCAATACCAATATTAAAGTACTCGGAAAAACAGTATGGATAGTAACAGGAGGAGCCAAAGCACGGGTTTTTAAATCTGTAGATTTAGGACAAACATGGGAAGTGTTTGATACACCAATTATTCAAGGAGATGGACCTCAGGGGATCTATTCAGTAGATTTTGCTGATGAAAACAACGGAATCATCATTGGAGGGGATTATTCAAAACCCGAAGGAAACAAACAAAATAAAGCGATGACCAATGACGGTGGAAAAACATGGACTCTTGTTGCCGATGGTCAAAATCCAGCCTATAAGAGCTGTGTAAAATATGTTCCTGACACCAATGGAAAAGAAGTCTTCGCTGTTGGAAAAACAGGTGTTTCTTATTCTAATGACGGTGGACTGACATGGAAAGAAGTGAGTAAAGATAGTTACTATACCATCGAATTTGCAGATAGAAATACGGCTTGGTTATCGGGAAATCAAAAAATCGGAAAACTAATTTTAGACTAAATGAAGCAAAAAATAATTCTCATACTCTTTTGCGCATTCCTTATTGCCTGCGGATCCAAATCAAGAATCTCTAAAGATTTAGATTGTAACCCAGAGAGCTACAGCAACCTAGAAAAAATTGAAGATGTTAAAAAGTTATTTACGGTGCAATTTCCAGACAATTGGAAAACGAACCTGTATTATGACAAGAACCAATCGTCTATTTATACCGCTGATACAACGAAGCAGTTAACAGAAACAATGCTCTTAGACATCACTCATGTTTCTAATGAGTTAAAACTAGAGGGTGATTTTATTAAAAACTTTAAGACTAGTTTGTTGAATCAACAACTTATTGAAACCACTTCATACGAATTAATATTTCAAGATAAAGAGGCCTACTACTCAATGGCTTTGGGTAAAAAAAATACGTACTCGTATCAAATTCTCAATCTTTTTATCAAAATTAACACCAACAATTACATTCATGCTAAAGCAGAAGTTTACGGAGATTCTATAGTAAACCAACGAATTTGTAATGCACTTAACTTAATTGAAAAAATAGAATATTAAAGAATGAATCAAGAACATATCATCAAGAGGTTTATTAGTTATGTGACAATTGATACTGAATCTGATCCAAACAATCCAGATTTCCCAAGTACTGAAAAGCAATGGACCTTGGCAAAATTATTAGTTCAGGAGTTGACTGATATTGGAATGAAAGAAGTAACATTGGATGAGAATTGCTATGTAATGGCAACCTTACCCAGTAATTTAGAGTATAAAGTACCTACTATTGGTTTTGTTTCTCATATAGACACAAGTCCAGATTTTACTGGTGCGAATGTGAATCCACAAATACATGAAAATTATGACGGTGGCGATATTCTTCTAAATAAAGAAAAGAATATTGTTTTAAGTCCTTCTTATTTTGATGACCTATTGCAATACAAAGGACAAACCATTATTACTACCGATGGTACTACCCTATTGGGAGCTGATGACAAAGCAGGAATTACGGAGATTGTCTCTGCAATGGAATATTTAATAAATCATCCTGAAATTGAACATGGTAAAATTCGGATTTGTTTTACACCTGATGAAGAAGTTGGTAAAGGAGCACATAAATTTGAGATAAAGAAATTTGATGCCGAATGGGCCTATACAATGGATGGGAGTCAAGTTGGAGAATTAGAATATGAGAATTTCAATGCTGCAGGAGCAAAAGTTACTGTTACAGGTAAAATTGTACATCCAGGCTATGCTAAGGGAAAGATGATTAATTCTATGCTCATTGCTAGTGACTTCATGGATTCATTACCCAAAAATGAAACGCCAGAATTGACTGAAGGTTATGAAGGGTTTTTTCATTTACACCACATAGAAGGCGAAGTAGAACAAACTGTTTTACACTACATTATACGTGATCATGACAAGCAATTGTTTGAAGATAGAAAACAGTTGATGCTAGATGCCGTGAAGTCGATGAATGAGAAACTCGGAGCCGAATTAATTCATGTAGAATTGAAAGATCAGTATTACAATATGAAAGAGAAAGTAGTTCCTGTCATGCATATTGTAGACATTGCCGAAGAGGTAATGAATGATTTAGGAATTACTCCATTGATTAAACCTATTCGTGGTGGAACCGATGGATCTCAATTATCATATATGGGACTTCCTTGTCCAAATATTTTTGCGGGAGGGCATAATTTCCATGGGCGTTATGAATATGTCCCTGCTGAGTCTATAGTGAAAGCTTCAAAGGTCATTGTTGGGATTGCTGAGAAAGTAGCAAGGAAATTCAAATAGCCATCAGAGATGAAATATAAATGCATCATTTTTGATTGTGATGGGATTTTAGTTGATAGTGAACTAATTTCTAACCAAGTTATTGTTGACTTATCTAATGAGCTCGGTGCTAACATCACCATTGAATACGCAATCAAAAATTATGCAGGTACGTCTTTAGGCTATATTACTCAAGATCTTGAGGATAGAAGTCAAATAAAAGTTCCCGATAGTTTTAGAGACCAATACAGAGAAAGAACCTATGAGGCATTTCAAAACGAATTAAAACCTATTGAAGGGATTAAAGAACTATTAACTAGCATCAAAATTCCTTTTTGTGTTGCCTCAAATGGACCCTTACATAAAATGAGGTTGAACTTAACAGTAACTCAATTAATTGATCAATTAGAAGGCAACCTGTTTAGTGCCTATGAAATTGAGCGTTGGAAACCAGATCCAGCTCTTTTTTTACATGCCGCATCTAAAATGGGGTTTAAAGCAAATGAATGTGCAGTAATTGAGGACAGTTTATCAGGCGTTAAAGCAGCAATTTCAGGAGGATTTGATGTCTATGGTTTTACACAAGCTCACAATGAAGAAGCGTTTAAAAAAGAAGGAGCAATCGTATTCAATAAAATGAATCAATTGTATGAGTTATTAGAATAACTCTGGATGCTTCCCTTGTACACCTTTAAAAAAGGAATGAAAGTGCTGAAAATCTTTTTCTTTGCTATCCGTAGTGTAGTACGGTTCCGTTATTTTCACTTGTTTGTTTTCAAAATCTAAGGTTGCCATTACAATAGGTACATTCGCCCCTTTGGCAATATAATAGAATCCTGTTTTCCACTTCTCTACTTTCTTTCTAGTTCCTTCAGGAGACAAGCCTAAGCGAAATTCTTCCTTCGAATTAAAGATCTGTATAATAGCATCAACAAGATTATTGCTTTTACTTCTATCGACTGGAGTTCCTCCTAAGGCACGAAAGATAAATCCAAAAGGGCCTTTAAATAAAGAATTTTTACCAATAAAATTTATTTTCTCACCAGATACATTTCTTGCTAAGATTCCAATAGGAAAATCTTGCCAGCTAGTATGGGGCGCAGCAATTACAATATATTTCTTTAGGTGAGTTGGAAAGTTTCCTGAAAGCTTCCATCCAAGAATACGTGTGAATATAAATTTAGAAAATCGTTGCATCGTCAATTATAAAAGTTCTAAATTTAAGGACTTATTTTTTAATACATGTCTGAAATACTTATTTACTTATTAATCACTGTCGGGGCCATTGCATTGGGCTTTTTTATTGGAAGATTATTATCCAAAGTCGCTTCTGAATCTATAAAAGGAAAGAACTCGTTGTTGGAAGAAAACCTTCAGCAACTACGAACAGAGTTAAAAAAAATTCAATTAGAAAAAGAAGCGCTGTTAAGCAGTAATATTCGAAAAGAAAGTGATTTAAAGAATTTAGAAACAAAGTATAGCGAAAATCAACAAGAGATTGAAAAACTCCAAGAAAAGTTCACCACAGAGTTTGAAAACCTAGCGAATAAAATTTTAGACGAAAAGACGAATAAGTTTACGCAGCAGAATAAGGAAAATATGAAAATTATCCTGAATCCGCTTCAAGAAAAAATTAAGCTATTTGAAGATAAGGTTGATAAGACCCATAAAGAAAGTATTGACTATCATGCGGCATTACGTCAGCAAATTATTGGTTTAAAAGAGATGAATTTACAAATGAGTAAGGAAACTATCAACCTCACAAAAGCTTTAAAAGGAGATAGTAAAACTCAAGGAAATTGGGGTGAATTAGTTTTAGAACGCGTTTTAGAAAAATCTGGATTAGAAAAAGATAGAGAGTATTCTGTTCAGCAAAGCTTTACCAATGATGAAGGCAGTAGAGTCTTGCCAGATGTGGTTATACATTTACCAGATAATAAGAAAATGATTGTTGATTCTAAAGTTTCATTAACTGCTTATGAACAATTTGTAAATTCAGATGATGAAACCACTAAAGAGCGTTTTTTTAAAAGAACATGTTGCTTCTTTGAAACGACATATAGATCAATTAAATGAAAAGAAATATGAGGATTTATATAAAATAGATTCACCAGATTTCGTGTTATTATTTGTTCCTATTGAGCCTGCATTTGCTGTCGCTTTAAATTTTGATACTTCTTT
>JAESUF010000059.1 GCA_016763215.1 Flavobacteriaceae bacterium | reverse complement strand
TTGACTATATTGAAAAAAAATTCGTAGAGAATTCGATTCAATGACCGATAGCATCAAAGATGGAGCTAGTAAGGTAAATGAAAGTGTAAAAAAAAATGGAAATCGGGCTAAGTCGGGGTTTCAAGAATTCTTAGATACTTTAGGTAAAATCATTATAGCGTTCTTTAATATTATTGGTAAGTTTATTGGAGTGATTATTATCATTACTTCTGCTTGTGTTTTGATCTCATTTATTCTTGCAATATTTTCAGTAGGCAGTTTTGGAATATTAGGTTTCGATGAAAGTATTATTCATATGCCACCTTTTATGGACCACTCCATTCTTCCGAATTGGTTGTTGGCCATTACAGTTCTTATTCTTGTTGGAATTCCTTTTTTAATCTTATTTGTTTTAGGGTTGAGAATACTATCTAGCAATGTAAAGCAGTTTAGTAAAGTAACTTCTTTAACACTACTAGGAATATGGATAGTAGCCTTACTGATGGTCGTTTTTACGGGAATAGAGTTTGGAACTAGCCATGCAAGAAGCGGAAGTTCTATTGTTAAAAAGAACCTAATTATGCAACCAACAGATACCCTTTCTCTTAACATTGTAAATGATGATGCTATTTATTATCAACACAATTTAAGAAGAAGAGATAATAAATAAGAAGTAATAATAGATAGCAAAACAAAATGGTACTCTAACGATGTGCGATTGGATGTAAGAGAAAGTAATTCTGATGAGACTTATATTGAAATACGTAAAAGGTCTCGTGGAAGAAATGTTTCTAAAGCTCGAGAATTAGCTTCTACAATCAAATTTGATTATGAAATAGTAGATAATAAGATCCTAATTGATAGCTTTTTTATCTCGGAGTATCGAAGTTTTCTAAAAGATGAAGCTGTCAATTTTACAATTTACGTTCCAGAAGGAGTTACGATTTATTTTGATGACTCAGCAGCTACATTTTTAAACAACATTGATAATGTTGAAGATATATTTGATGGTGACATGATTGAACATTATTTCTTAATGACCAAACAAGGATTAACTTGTTCTGACTGTAAAACGGAAGAAGCTTTGAAGGATTTAGATATCAATCAAGAAGACTAAAAACAACAATTCATCCTAAAAATCAAACAATTGAGTAACCTAAATTATAAATACTGCGTCTATACTAAGACATTTGTACTATAAAACTAAAACCAATGAAAACAACAATCACCAAATTAACCGTCATCTTATTCTTAGCAACATTTGTTACCTCTTGTGGGTTCGATATGCTCAATAGAATTGATGGAGACAGAAACGTAGTTTCTAAGAAAAGAAAAATTAACGACGATTTTACTCGTGTAAAAGTGAGTAACGGTCTAGACTTGTATATCAAACAAGGAAGCAAAACCTCTTTAACTGTTGAGGCTGATGAAAATTTACACGAAATTATTATTACTGAGGTGAAAGGTGGAGTGCTTAAAATTTATACGGACAGAAATATCCGAAGAGCAAAAGCTAGAAAAGTATACCTAACTGTCACCACACTTGAAGAGCTAAAAGCGACTAGTGGAAGTGATGTCTTTTCTGAGAATACGATAAAAGCTAATGACTTAGAAGTAAGTACAAGTAGCGGGGCAGACATGAGAATTGAGGTTGATGCCGATAATGTTACCTCTCGCTCTAGTAGTGGAGCAGATTTAAGGATTAGCGGTATCGCAAATTCACATTCGGCTAATGCCTCTAGTGGTAGCTCTATTCATGCATATAACTTAAAGTCTAAAAACGTTACAGCAAAAGTGAGTAGTGGAGCAGACATTAGTGTTTTTGCAACAGAATCTATTAATGCAAGAGCAAGTAGCGGTGGAGACATTCGATACAAAGGGAGCCCAGAGAAAGTAAACAAGAAGACTTCATCAGGTGGTGGAGTATCTTCTAGATAAACAAAAATCAATTAACCAGATTAACCAACTTACTATGAATACGATAATTGAACTATTTAGAGAAAATATTGCCTTCAATATTTTTATAGGAATTGCAACATTCCTATTCACCACAACGACAAATAACGATGAGGCCAATTATAAAACTGAAACCCTTACCGCAACGCATACGTTTATTGATCTTGCATTACATAAAAATATCATGGAAGTAGACAATGCTTATTTTAATGCATACATCAAAACAATAGAATAAAAATGATTCTAAAAATTTTCTTACGATTGTCTTTATTTGCATTATCTACTATTGCCAGTGCACAAGGGCTCGATTCTATGGATGAAATTCCTAAATATGAGCCGGTAGATTTGGAAATTCATACTACAATTGTAAAACTAGATAGTATTTATTTTAGTGCATACAATACTTGTGACATGAAAACCCAAGCATTATTTTATTCTGAAAATTTGGAATTTTTTCATGACAAAGGCGGATTATCGACTTCTAAACAAGAGCTTTTAAAATCAATAGAAAAAAATATTTGCGGCAAAGTAACCAGAACATTAATAAAAGGCAGCATAGAGGTGTATCCTATTCATAATTACGGAGCTGTAGAGATTGGGTACCATAAATTTTTCAACAAACAAGAACCCAATGCAAAATCAGTGCCTAGTAAGTTTATTATTATTTGGCAACATAAAAATGATACCTGGAAAATTACGAAGGTGATCAGCTTACATTAGAAATATAAAAAGGAACTTAAAATATTCCTTTGAAAAAAATCAGTCATATTAGAATAGCTAATTCTAATAATAGTACTAATACTTGGTTTTATTAGTTTACTTGGTAAGAGTTCGTTTCGCAAGAAGCGGCTCTTACTTTTTTTTATACTCAACTTGTCTCAGTAGCTTTCGACTTTGTCTTTATTTATCTATTTTTGATAACATGAAGAAAATTCTACTACTAATTTACACGTTTTTAACAATCTCTTGTCATTCTCAGGTTCCGAACGGATTTTCGTATCTGTCTGATATAGATACAACGATTAAATCTGAATTGCGTTACATTACACACAACAATTTTATTGGAAAACCTATTGATGGCTACAAGAAGAGCACAATAATTGTAAGCACACCAACTGCAACTGCGCTAAAGCTTGTTCAACTAAAATTAGCTGAATTTGGCTTGAGTTTAAAAATTTATGATGCGTATAGACCTCAACAAGCTGTAGACCATTTTGTTCGTTGGGCAAAAGTATTGAATGACACGATAATGAAACAGCAATATTATCCCAATGTTGCAAAGAAGGATCTCTTTAAACTAGATTATATTGCTGCAAAATCTGGGCATACAAGGGGAAGCACTGTAGATTTAACCATTATTGACATTCAAACAGGAAAAGAATTGGATATGGGTAGTTCCTATGATTTCTTCGGAACTCCTTCTCATCCACACTATCCTAACCTAACTAAAGAGCAACGTTCCAATCGGTTTTTATTGCGAAACTTAATGCTAGAAGCTGGTTTTAAACCCTATGCAAAAGAATGGTGGCATTTTACGTTAAGAAATGAACCGTACCCTGAAACGTATTTCAATTTCCCTATTGAGTAAAATTAATTACCTAGTATCATTTTTTTAGTAGCCGTAAAATCATTGACTTCAATTTTATAAACATACACACCCGTTTCATAAAGTCTAGTTTCAAAAGGCACTCTATAAATTCCAAAATCTTTATATTCATCAACTAGCACACCTACCAATTGCCCCATGATATTGTATACTGAAATTTTTACATTTCCTGCTCTTTTAAGGCTATATTGAATAACTGTTGAATTAATAGATGGATTTGGCACATTTTGTTCTAAAGTATACACTTCATTTAAATCTGAAGTACTGTCAATAATTGAAGTCATTCTGAAAAAAGTAACCAATCCTGAATTATTTATTCCATTAACATCGGCATAAGGCGACCCAATAATAATGTTTTCATCGTCTGTACTTATATTTGATCCGTAATGGTCATATGCATTGATAAAGCTTACTGTTAATTCAAAACTTTGAGAGGTTGAGTTACCTTGCCCAAAAAATGTTTCGTAAAAATACACCGTTCCAGAATTTAAATTAGAATCTGTATTCACTCTACTTGCACCAACAAAAAGGTTTCCGCTAGAATTACAGGAAATCGAAATTCCAAAATGATCGTTATGTTCACTCTTCGTTTCAATCAACTCTAAACTCTGATTCCACCCCAAGCTATTCTCTGTATAAAAATAAACAGACCCCGTTTGTTTGTTATTACTATTCGTTCCTGGTGCACCAACAAAAAGAGTCCCTGCATAAACAGCTATGCTCTCATCTGTGTTTAACCTTGGGCCAGATGTTAAACTAAATCCAAATAAGTCGCTAGATGATCCTTGTGCATCAAATAATTTTTCTTTTTCAACCCAATTACTCCCAGGTCGATTAAAAATATAAACAGCTCCCGATCTTTCTTCAGC
>JAESUF010000058.1 GCA_016763215.1 Flavobacteriaceae bacterium | reverse complement strand
TGGTTTTTGTTTATGGCTGGTGCCATTGCTATTTGCGCAATGATTTTACCAGGAATATCTGGAGCTTTTATATTAGTATTGCTTGGAGCGTATAAACCAATACTTACAGCGGTAAATGAAAGAAATTTTACCATAGTTGGTTTAGTTGGATTAGGAGCTGTAGTTGGATTACTTACATTTTCTAGAGTATTAAAATGGTTATTTAAGAACTATAAGAATTACACTCTAGCTATATTAACTGGGTTTATCGTTGGGTCACTTAATAAAATTTGGCCATGGAAAGAAACAATTACTTGGAGGGTGAATTCAAAAGGAATAGAAGTTCCTTTAAATCAGGTTAGTAAATCTCCGTTTTCTTTTGATGGAGAAGCTCAATTAACATTTGCTATTGTGTTCGCAATTGTAGGTTTTGGGTTGATTTTACTATTAGAAAAAATAGCAGTTCAAAAAGAGTAATGGACAAAACAAGAACCTTTATAGAAAAACTCAATCTTTTTTTAAAAGGGTTGACCATGGGGGCAGCAAACAAGGTGCCAGGAGTTTCTGGGGGAACCGTTTCTTTTGTATTAGGGTTTTATGAAGAGCTGATTTATTCTTTTCAAAAAATAAATGGAAAAGCCTTTAAATTGTTAATTCATGGGCGGTTTAAAAGCTTCTTTAAATATATAAATGCACAATTTTTAGGACTTGTAATAGCGGGAAGTGTTTTTAGTTACTTTAGTGTTTCTTTAGTACTCGACTATTTTTTAAAGAACCATGAGCTTTATGTATGGAGTTGGTTTTTTGGAATGATCATTGGGTCTATTTATTATATAGGCAAAGGTTTTGGCGATTGGAATTTTAAGAATATTTTTTCATTAATTATTGGAGCAAGTGTTGGTTTAGGAATTAGTTTTTTAACACTAGCAAGCGAAAATGACAACTTATGGTTCGTTTTCTTATGCGGGATTATCGGTGTGTCGGGAATGACTTTACCTGGGCTCTCTGGGTCTTTCATTTTAATTTTAATGGGTAATTATATACTGTTGTTAGTAGATTCTGTGAATGTTCTTTTTAATGTAATTCTGAATATTTTTCAAGGAAATTTTGAAGCGTTTCAAGACCCAATAAAAGTTCGATATTTAAAAATTATAGGCGTTTTTACAGCGGGTTCTGCCTTTGGGTTGGTTTCTATTTCACATGTGCTTGGTTATGTGCTTAAGCGATGGCATCAAATTGTTACTGCTGTTATTATTGGTTTTATAACAGGATCTTTGGGAATTGTTTGGCCGTGGAAAGAAAAAATATTTAAAGAAGAGGTAGGGCAGTTTTTAATAGATCAAAATGGAGATAAAATTGTAGAGAATTACCAACGGTTTTTACCTGATCTGTCTGAAAGTGAAAATTTGTTTGCTGTCTTTTACATTGTGTTAGGGATTGCTCTAATTTTAGCAGTTGATTATTATGGAAAAAGAAAAAAAATTAAATAAAGTACTTTTTGGATTGGTTGGGAAGAATATTTCATATTCTTTTTCTAAGGGTTTCTTTTCTGAAAAATTCCAAAAAGAAAAGCTTGATAATCATCAATATGTGAATTTTGATATTGAAAAAATAGAAGACTTTTCAAAAATAATTCATGAGTTTAAGTTTTGTTTGAAAGGATTGAACATAACAATCCCATTCAAGCAAGATGTTTTTCTGTACATGGATAAGGTTGATAAAAAGGCTCGGAAAGTTGGTGCAGTGAATACCGTAAGAATTACGAAAAAAGGAAAATTAAAAGGGTACAATACAGATGTTGTTGGATTTAAAAAATCTATTGAACCCTTATTAGAGCTACATCATACCAAAGCGTTGATATTAGGTACTGGAGGTGCCTCTAAAGCAGTTGCATTTGTCTGTAAAGAGCTAGGAATAGATTTTTTAAAGGTTTCCAGGCGTCCACGTAAGAAAAAAGAAATATCATATACTGCAATTAACGAGAAATTATTACAAGAGTATACATTGATTATTAATGCGACTCCTATAGGAACCTTTCCTAAAGTTGATCAAAAACCTAAAATTCCATATCAATACCTAACAGGTAAACATTTGTTATACGATTTGATTTACAATCCAGAACAAACAGCATTTTTAAAAAAGGGGAAGGAGCAAGGGAGTAAAATAAAGAATGGTTTTGAAATGCTAGAATTGCAAGCTGAAGAGTCGTGGAGAATATGGAATAAATAGTTTTCTAAACATTGTAAGTATCATTTTGTTGTTTTGAGATACATCGCTATCTTTATAAGCTGATTTAATAGGAACCTTAAACATTGTAGATATGTTAGACCCCAAACAAGAAAAAGTAGAAGCTGAAACGAATAAAGAAGTTTCTGAACAAGTAAATGAAGTAGTAGAAGTAGCTACAGAACAAGAAAATCAAGATAAAGCTATTGCAGTTGAAGAAGATTTGCCTGTTGCAAAGGAAGTGGGGAAAGGAAATGAAGAAGTTTCTGAACAAGTAAATGAAGTAGTAGAAGTAGCTACAGAACAAGAAAATCAAGACGACGCTACTAAAGTAGAAGAGGATTTACCTGTTGCGAAGGAAGAAGGGAAAGTAACTGAAGAAGTTTCGGAACAAGTAACTGAAGTAGAAGCTGTAACTACAGAACAAGAAAATCAAGACGACGCTACTAAAGTAGAAGAGAATTTACCTGTTGCGAAGGAAGAAGGGAAAGTAACTGAAGAAGTTTCGGAACAAGTAGATGAAGTAGCAGCAGAAACTACAGAACAAGAAAATCAAGAGGAAGCTACCAAAGTAGAAGAAGATTTACCTGTTTTGAAAAAAGAGGAAAAAGCGATTGAAGAAATAGAAGAGAAGGTAGCAGAAGAGGCTGAAAAAGAAGAAGAGAAAGCTGTACTTCCGACGAAAGATTACAATTCATTAGAATTAGAAGAATTAGCTGACGAACTAGAAAAGTTAATTACGGGTCACCCTATTCAGCAAATCAAATCAAATACAGACACAATTAAAAATGCATTTAATTTAAAATTCGGGAAACTACTCGCAGAAAAAAAGAAGCATTTTTAGCAGATGGAGGGGATACAATTGATTTTCAATTCTCGAGCCCTGTGAAATCAAGATATAATAAATTGCTGTCTGATTATAAAAAACTAAAGGATGCTTATTACTCTAACTTAGAAAAGCAACTTAAAGAAAACCTTGAGAGGAGAGTTAAAGTCATAGAAGATTTAAAATTCTTGATAGAAAATGCAGATACAAAAACGATGTACAAATCGTTTCGCGAGTTGCAAAACACTTGGCGTACTATTGGTTCTGTACCTAAGAGTAAATACAACGATACTTGGAAAATCTATCATCATCATGTAGAGCGTTTCTATGATTTATTACATTTAAGTAACGATTTTAGAGATTTAGATTTTAAGAAAAATCTGGAAGAAAAACTCAAACTGATTGAAAAAGCGGAAGCCTTAGCTGACGAGAAAGATATCAATGAAGCATTTAAAGAATTGCAAAAACTTCATAAGTTTTGGAAAGAGGATGTTGGACCTGTTTCTAAGGAGTTCAGAGAAGACGTATGGCAAAAGTTCAGTGATGCTACTAAGAAAATTCACGACAAGAGACATGATCACTTTCGAGAAATGAAATCTCATTATGGAGAAATCATTGATGCTAAATTGGCAATTGTTGAAGAAATTCACCAGTATGATTCTTCTAAAAATGTAACACATAACGATTGGCAAAAAAGCATTAAAGACATTGAGGTACTACGTCAGAAATATTTTGATGCAGGAAAATTACCCTACTCTAAGAGTGAATCTGTTTGGCAAAAATTTAAAGTAGCAACAAAAGAATTTAATCAATCGAAAAACATTTTCTACAAGCAAGAGAAAGGTTCTCAACAAGACAACCTGAAAAGGAAAATGGAATTGATAGACCTTGCAGAATCGTTAAAGGATAGTGAAGATTGGAGTGTTACTACAAATACATTTAAAAAGATTCAGTCTGATTGGAAAAAAATCGGACATGTGCCTAGAAAATTCTCCGATGATATATGGAAAAAATTTAAGGCAGCTTGTAATCATTATTTTGATCGTTATCACAATCAAAAAAATGCTTTAAGTAAAGAACAAAAAGAGGCCGTAGATAAGAAAAATGAATTTTTAGAAACATTGATAGAAGGAGATTACTCAACTAAGGAGTCTATTGGCGACCTTATGAACTTATGGAATTCAATGGGTAAGTCACCAAGAAGTGCTAGAAATATTGACGCAAAATTCAATAAGTTTATTGATACGGTTTTAGGTTCTTTATCTATTGGTAAAGATGAAATTATCTTGCTGAAATTTAAGAATATTGTAAATGGTTATTTAGCAAATGATGATGTACGCAAATTGGATTCAGAACAGTTGTTTATTCGTAAAAAAATTGATGAGAATGTTCGTGAGATTCAACAATTAGAAAATAATTTAAGTTTTATTTCTAATGCATCAGACGATAACCCATTGGTGCAAAATGTTCACAAAAATATTGCGCAATTTAAAAGTGGTTTAGGCATCTGGGAAAAGAAACTAAGCTATTTGAAAACCTTAGAATATTAGTATATACGATACAAAACTGTGTAAAACAAAAAACTCGAGCGATAAGCTCGAGTTTTTTTGTTTTATATAAAGATTTGATTAAGAAAAAATACTATCAATCTTATCTTTCTCTTCTGCAGCTAAAGCAGCATCTACTAAAATACGACCACTATATTCATCTATAGTAATTTTTTTACGTGTAGCGATTTCTATCTGTACTTGTGGTGGAATTGTGAAGAATGATCCTCCAGCAGCACCTCTCTCAATAGATACAACAGTCAAACCATTTTTTACTTTCGTTCTAATTCTATTGTAAGCTACTAATAAATGGTCATCAATAGTTGTAGAAAACTCTTCAGATTTTTCAATTAAAAGTTTTTCTTCTTTTTCAGTTTCTTTTAAGATGGCATCCAATTCAGATTTCTTATGATCTAAATGTTGTTGCTGACGATCTAATTTCTCTTTAGTTCCTCCAACAACTTCATTCTTTTGCTCAATCTTTACTTTAAACTCTTTGATGCGCTTCTCAGACAATTCAATTTCTAATTCTTGAAATTCAATTTCTTTAGAAAGAGAATCAAACTCTCTATTGTTTCTAACTTTCTTTTGTTGTTCATCATATTTTTTCATCAAAGACTTAGATTCCTCAATCGCCAATTTTTTGTTATTGATATCGGTTTCTAAATTTGTAACATCTTCAGATAAATTTGAAAGTCTTGTGTTTAACCCAGCTACTTCATCTTCTAAATCTTCAACTTCTAAAGGTAGTTCACCTCTTACATTTCTAATTTCATCGATTCTAGAGTCGATTAATTGTTGATCATAAAGTGCTCTTAACTTTTCTTCAACAGTAACTTCTTTCTTCTTTGCCATGTTTATAAGTGATAAATTGGATTTGTACTTTTTTCTGATAAAACGACTGCAAAACTAGTGAATTTTTTTGTAAGATACTCAACCAAAAGGTTTTTTGTAAACTGCTCACTTTCATAATGTCCCACGTCTATTAGCAAGATTTTAGCTTCTGCTTTAAAAAAATCATGGTATTTAAAATCTGCACTGATATAAGCATCTGCGTTTTGATGGATAGCATTTGAAATTGCAAAGCTTCC
>JAESUF010000057.1 GCA_016763215.1 Flavobacteriaceae bacterium | reverse complement strand
GGTTGGTGGATTACAAGCGCATTGGAAAGTAATGTTGGGTTGAATGCAATTGCACAATGGACCTATACATTAGATAATAATATGCCTCAGGGTCTGGGAACAGGAGGTTTATATACAAACAATATTGAAAGTCCATTAGAAGTAAAAAGTGGATATTTGCAATACAATAAAAACAAAAACTGGAATTTTAATATAGAGTAATATGAATTTTATACAAACAGGCTATAAAGGGAGAAATGATTGGTGGATGTATGTTTTGATGTTTTTCATCATATTTATTGGAAGTATGATTGGACAGATCCCAATTACACTGAAAGCATTCTTACAAGTTGATGGTGATTTTCAGAAATTTAGTGAAAGCGGGTTAAACAGTTTTGCTGATATTGGAATTGATTCAAACTTGTACCTTTTTTTAATACTCTTGTCTTTTGTGGTTCCTTTAATTCTCTTTTATTTTCTAGTAAAAGCAATTCATAAGATAAAGTTTACATGGATTGTGACCTCAAGAAAAAAAATTGATTGGAAACGGTTTTTCTTTGGCGTTTTAGTATGGGGGATTATTACTGTTGGCGTGATAGGATATGATATCATATCATCACCAGAAAGTTATGTTTGGAATTTTAAACCTGTTCCATTTTTCACCCTGTGCCTTGTTGCAATTCTTTTTATACCTCTCCAAACAAGTCTAGAAGAATTTTTGTTTAGAGGGTATTATATGCAAGCACTAGGAATGTGGGCTAAGAATAAATGGTTTCCATTAATAATGATGTCGCTTGTTTTTGGAATGTTGCATATGTTCAACCCAGAGATTGATAAACTAGGGCATATTATCCTTCTATTTTATATAGGAACAGGGCTTTTCTTTGGCATTGTTACATTAATGGACGAAGGAACAGAACTGGCTATGGGAATGCATGCTATTAATAACATACTAGCAGCATTGTTTGTAACAGCAGACTGGACCGTTTTTAAAACGGATGCTTTATATGTAGATATATCAGACCCTTCTGTAACTTTTGAAACCTTTATACCACTACTAATTTTGTACCCAATAGTATTTTTTGTCTTATCTAAAAAATACGGGTGGACCAATTGGAAAGATAAATTGTTTGGAAAAGTAGAAAAACCATTTAATCCAGATACACTTGAAGAACTCGGTTCATAAAAAATTTGAGCTTAACGGAAACTCTTTTTCCAATGAAGAAGAACTCATAGCGTTTTCTAAAACAGTTTCTGTTTCGTTGTATCGATTCTTATCAGATTGGTTTTCTGGGGAAGATTGTATTACTGTTAAAACTTCTGGGTCTACAGGGAAGCCAAAAGAAATTCAGTTGAAAAAAGAGTATATGATAAACTCAGCATTGGCAACTGGGCGTTATTTTAACTTAGAAGAAAAGACAACAGCTTTGTGTTGTTTACCTATCGATTTCATTGCAGGGAAAATGATGTTCGTCAGAGCAATAACTTTAGGGTGGCAACTAGATCTTATTGAACCTAATTCAGAACCGTTAAAAGAGAGTAACCAAAAGTATGATTTCTGTGCTATGGTGCCTTTACAATTAAGTAATTCTTTAGATAGAATCCATCAGGTGAAGAAATTAATCGTTGGAGGAGGAATGGTTTCTCCACAGCTACAAAGTTCACTTAAAGCTCTGTCTACAGAAGTGTATGCGACTTACGGAATGACAGAAACCATTACGCATATTGCTGTTAAAAAGCTGAACCACCATTTGTCATTGCAAGGAAGTATAACGAAGCAATCTCATTACTTAACTCTTCCCAATGTTTCTATCTCTACAGACAATAGAAATTGTTTAGTGATTTCCGCACCCAAAGTATCTTCGGAAGAAATTATTACCAATGATGTTGTTGAAATTATTTCTGAAAATGAGTTTCTATGGAAAGGTCGGTATGACAATGTGATCAATTCAGGAGGAATTAAATTGTATCCAGAAGAAATAGAAAAGAAACTATCACCCTACCTAAGTACACGGTTTTTTGTAACTGGAATTCCAGATGATATCTTAGGTGAAAAATTAGTTTTAATCATCGAAGGAAAAGAAAATATGATCATTTCAGCCGAGGTGAAAAATCTTAAAAACATACTTTCTAAATTTGAAACTCCAAAAGATGTTTTCTTTATTGCTGGATTTGTAGAAACCGAAACCGGTAAAATTCAAAGAAAAGAAACTTTCGAATTAATTTCTTTAAAATAGAAACAGTGATTTTCCATTTCTTAAATGGTGATTTCCCTTTAAAAGACAAGACCAGTAAATAGTAACTTAGAGGAATATTTACTATTAAATAAAAAGTCATGTCATTTAAATTTGGAAAAAGGAGTAACGAAAACTTAGAGACTTGTCATGAAGACTTGCAAAGAATTTTTAACCTAGCAATTTCTCGAAGTAAAGTAGATTTTGGAATATCAGAAGGGCATCGCTCTGTTGAAAGGCAGAATCAATTATTCTTAGAAGGGAAATCTAAAATTGACGGCATTACCAAATTAGGAAAACACAATATAGAACCTAGTGAAGCTGTAGATATTTATGGGTACCATCCAGATTTAGAAACGAGAAGAAAATTAGCGTACGATAAAATTACGCTAAGTTATATTGGAGGAGTCATTGATGCTTGTGCGGGAGAATTATTTGAAAAAGGAGAAGTAGCTCATATCATCCGATGGGGAGCTAATTGGGATTCAGATGGGATTATTGACTATGATCAAAACTTTGATGATTACCCCCATTTTGAGTTAAAGAAAATCACTTAAACGCCTTTAGCTTTTTTTTACAAGAAAGAAGTAGGAAGCTTATCTCATTTGAACAATTAAAATCATATTATTTTATAATTCTATCATTTTGATATTTGATACCTTTGTATTACATATATTCTTTATATTGTAGACTAATGAATGATAAAAGATTTGAATTAAATAGATTGAGAAGTTATTCTTCAATATTCTCGAGTACGTATTTCTCAAGGTTGTTAAAGAACGGAGATTTTTCTTTTATTGATGATAAAATTAAGTTCTATGATATTGATAAGGTAGGAGGTGAGATAAAAACTTACAATAATTATATAAAATTTGTATACAAAGAGCTACGAAAAGAATATC
>JAESUF010000056.1 GCA_016763215.1 Flavobacteriaceae bacterium | reverse complement strand
AGGAACGACTGTGGCAATCTATTGTGGCTTCGAGAGCCTCAGCTACCTAAGCGAGAGCGTTTCGACAGGCTTAACGTGACACCTCCGTCACCAAAAAGAAAACGATGACCAATGGCCATCGCTTTCAAAAGAATAAAACGTGTTGTGTAGTTAACAAATTTATACAGAATGATACATTTTAGACTTTATGTTTTAATATGCTCATCGAGATTGTCTTTGCGATCACGCCTAGAGCATGAGAAGTAATCTGTAAATTAATTACTTAAATTTTAAAGACAACTTCTTTAAAAGACTAAAAGCTATGGATCCCCCTTTTCAGGGGGATTAGTTCTACTAACTATTTTGAAATGCATTGCTACGCAACTTTTCAAAATAGAGTTTCACTAATTTATACAGAGTGATACATTTTAGACTTTATTTGATTGATTCTTTCTTCAAAGGTTTGTTGTACTACAGGCGTATGAATTTCTTCAAACAATTCCATTAACTCTTCAGTGTGTTTGTCTCTTTTTTGCTTCAATAAGTTATAATGTACAAAACTAGCCCAGAGCACTGATTTTAATTGAGTTTTATCGTCGTTATACATCTTCATTTCTACGACTAATTCCGAATCAGTATATCGAATCAACCTCGATTCTATGGTTACTTTTTCCATTAAGAAAGCAGGTTTTAAATAAGCAATCTGATTGCTCCCTGACAGCCAACTCTTTCCCAGTTCTTTAGCCATTTTATACACATCGACCCCATAATGCTCTATGAGCATATCTTCACGATGATTCATAAAATAATTGATATAGTTTCCATTGTTTAAATGATTGAATGGATCACAATCTTGAAATCTGATCAATGCTTTACTCGATGCTTTTTTTGGTTTTTTCATGTTTCTTTTGTTTTTATTTCTATTTGGCTGCTGAGATTCTCGAAGCCACCTTATCTATTGTTTTAAAATATATTTACACACATCTTTACAAGATGAAGAGGCTCTTGAAGCTAAGTCGAAGTGATCTCATTAATTACAGCTACCACATTGAGATTGCTTCTCATGTTATCACATGCTCGCAAAGACATATGTATTATTTTTTATACCAATTGGTATATTTTTGATTAAATTTTTTTATTTTGATAATTCGTTTTTGATAATATCGTCTATTTGATTCATGATATCAATAATGTACCTATTGTTATCCATTGTATTTGTCATAAATGTAGCTCCTTGAATCATGCTATCTATTCGTATAGACCACTCCATAGGAGAAACGGTACTCTTAATCTCATTTTTTTGAATACCAACCTCAATAATAGTTGCAATGTATGTATGGAAACGATGTATTACTTTTCGTACATGTGCAAGTAATGCAGTATTCTGGTTATTTGAATCGACCCCGACATTAATAATAGGGCAGCCACCAAACTTTTTACTATACTCATAATAACCTCTATAGAAATCCACAATAGCATATAATTTACCCGTAGATGATTCTGTGGTATCTACTGAAGCTGTCATGTCATTAAACAATCGTTTTACATTGTAGTTAAACGCTTTGATAGCCAAATCTTCCTTGTTCTCAAAATTTCCATAGATAGCACCTTTTGTCAAACCAGTCACTTTAGTTAATGTACTAAGGCTCGTTGCAGCATACCCATATTTATTAAAAATAGGGGCAGCCGTCTCAATAATATACTGTTTTGTCAATGCTGCTTTAGAAGTCATAGGGCAAAGATATATAAAAAATACCGATTGGTATATTTTTTGATAAAAAAAACGATGCTGGTTAAAACATCGTTTCGGGTGTACGTCCAATCTAATTAACTTAATATTAAGTCGGATTGGTTTCTGAATACTAGCGTGTCATTAAATGAGTCTAGTAATATGATACTATCTGTTGTGACTTTTCCTGATAGGATTTCTTTCGACAACTGATTTAAAACTTCTTTTTGAATGACTCTTTTTACAGGCCTTGCACCAAATTCTGGTTGATATCCTTTAATTGCTAAATAAGCAATTGCTTCATCTGTTGCATCGAATGTAATTTCTTGGTCCTTTAGAATCTTCTTTACATGATTCAATTGTAAAGATACAATAGATTTTATAGTATCCTGAGATAAAGGTGTAAATAGAATAATATCGTCAATTCTATTCAAAAATTCAGGTCGTACCGTCTTCTTCAAGAGGCCTAAGACCTCAGATTTAGCCATCTCCATAGAAGTCTGAATGTCTCCTTTTAAGTTTTCAAACTTCTCTTGAATAATATGACTTCCCATATTGGAGGTCATGATAATAATCGTATTCTTAAAATCTGCAATTCTTCCCTTGTTGTCCGTCAATCTACCTTCATCCAACACTTGTAATAAGACATTGAATGTATCTGGATGTGCCTTTTCTATCTCATCGAGTAGGACTACTGAATACGGCTTTCTCCGCACAGCCTCTGTTAATTGCCCACCTTCATCATAGCCAACATATCCCGGAGGTGCCCCTAGCAATCTACTTACAGAATGGCTTTCTTGGTATTCACTCATGTCAATTCTGGTCATTGAGTTTTCATCATCAAAAAGATATTCAGCCAAGGCTTTTGCTAATTCAGTTTTACCAACTCCTGTGCTTCCTAAGAATAAAAAGGAACCGATAGGTTTATTTGGATTTTGTAATCCTGCTCTAGATCTTCTTACGGCATCTGCTACGGCCTCAATTGCCTCTTCTTGCCCAATAACTCTTTTTGTCCAATTCTTGTTCTAACTTGAGCAGTTTTTCTCGCTCGGATTGAATCATCTTAGTTACAGGAATCCCTGTCCACTTTGCAACAATTTCAGCAATATCCTCATAGGTTACTTCTTCTTTAATCAAAGCATCTTCTTGCTGGTCGGCAAGTAATTCTTGCTGCTCTTCTAATGCAACTTGTGCTTCTTTGATTTTTCCATAACGCAATTCTGCAACCTTTCCATAATCTCCATTACGTTCCGCTTTATCAGCTTCCAGCTTATAATTTTCAATTTTTGTTTTCAGATTTTGAATACTATCTACGACAGCTTTTTCGGATTGCCATTTTGCATTGAGCTCATTGCGATCATCTTTTAAGTTTGCTAGATCTGCATTCAACGACTTTAGCTTGTTTTGATCATTTTCTCTCTTAATTGCTTCAATTTCAATCTCTAACTGCATCACCTTTCTATTCAAAACATCTAACTCTTCTGGTTTTGAGTTGATTTCCATACGCAATTTTGAAGCTGCTTCATCCATCAAGTCAATTGCTTTATCTGGTAAAAAGCGATTGGTAATATAGCGTTGCGACAATTCT
>JAESUF010000055.1 GCA_016763215.1 Flavobacteriaceae bacterium | reverse complement strand
ATAGAAAATACAACGGTGACGAATCTAAAATACTTCCTATTTTAATTCATGGAGATGCAGCTATTGCAGGACAAGGAATTGTGTATGAGGTAACTCAAATGTCGCAGTTGAATGGCTATAAAACTGGAGGAACCATCCATATTGTTGTTAACAATCAAATAGGATTTACAACCAATTATTTAGATGCTCGTTCTAGTACCTATTGTACAGACGTAGCTAAAGTAACATTATCTCCAGTATTACACGTAAATGCGGATGATGCAGAAGCTGTTTGCCATGCAATGGAAATGGCAGTTGAATTCAGAACAAAATTTAAGCGCGATATTTTTATTGACCTCTTAGGATATAGAAAATATGGGCATAACGAAGGTGATGAGCCTCGTTTTACGCAACCAAATTTATACAAAGCAATTGCAAAGCATCCCAATCCAAAAGATATTTATGTAGAGAAACTAATTGCTGAAGGAAGTATTGATAAGGATTATTTAACGCCAATTACAGCCGATTTTAAGAAGATGTTGAACGAGGAGTTCGATAAATCTAAGAATGACAGTACTACCAAGGTAAAAGAATTCATGGAATCTACTTGGAAAGGATTTGTTCGTCAACAGTTAGGAGCGATGTTATCTTCTGTAGATACAAGTTATTCTGTAGACAGCTTAAATAATATTGCTAAGGTTGTTTCTACAGTTCCAGACGGAGTAAAGTTTTTAAGAAAGGCAGAACGTATCTTACAAGGTCGCTCTAAAATGGTTTTTGAAACCAATACTTTAGATTGGGGAATGGCGGAAACATTGGCTTATGGTACGTTGATGGAAGAAGGCTATAATATTCGTATTTCGGGTCAAGATGTAGAAAGAGGAACGTTCTCGCATCGTCATGCGATTCTGCGTGATGAAGTGTCTGAAGAAAGAATTAATTTATTAAATACAAACCCGAAGAATAAAGGGCAAATGAGTATTTATAATTCACTCTTATCTGAATACGGTGTTTTAGGGTTTGATTATGGTTATGCTATGGCGAATCCGAATACCTTAACTATTTGGGAGGCTCAGTTTGGAGATTTTTCTAATGGAGCTCAGATTGTATTCGATCAATATATTTCTGCCGCGGAAGATAAATGGAAAATTCAAAACGGAATTGTAGTGTTACTTCCACATGGATATGAAGGACAAGGTTCAGAGCATTCATCAGCAAGAATAGAACGTTATTTGCAATTGTGTGCTGAAGATAATATGACAGTAGCCAATTGTTCTACTCCAGCAAGTTTTTACCATTTGTTACGACGTCATATGAAGCGTAACTTTAGAAAACCTTTGATTGTTTTTACACCAAAGAGTTTGTTACGTCATCCAAAGGCCGTTAGTAAAATTGAAGAATTAGCAGATGGTGGTTTCCAAGAAATTATTGATGATACAATTAACCCAACGAAAGTAAAGAAGCTAGTCTTCTGTATGGGGAAATTCTATTACGATCTTTTAGCGGAACGAGAAAAACTAGAAAGAGAAGATATTGCTTTGGTAAGAATAGAGCGATTGTTCCCTTTACACGAAGAAAAAATACAACAAGTAATTGATCGATACCCAAATGCAGAGAGGTTTGTTTGGGCACAAGAAGAGCCTAGAAATATGGGCGCTTGGGGGTTTATGCTTCAAAGATTTGAGAATATTAAATTAGAGGTAGCTTCTCGTAAATACTATGCTGTTCCGGCTGCCGGTTCTAAAGCACGATTTGAAAAGCGTCATCAAGCAGTGATCGATAGTGTATTTGATACAGAAGTATAAATAAAAGTAAACGGAGAAATCAAAAAAGGTTTTTTCCGACAAAAAACGATAAAATCCAAAATATAAAACGATAAACGTATGGTTTTAGAGATGAAAGTTCCTTCACCGGGGGAATCTATTACAGAAGTAGAAATCGCAGCTTGGTTGGTTGAAGATGGAGACTATGTTGAGAAAGATCAACCCATTGCAGAAGTTGATTCTGATAAAGCAACGTTAGAATTACCAGCAGAAGAAAGTGGTGTAATTACGTTGAAAGCTGAAGAAGGAGATGCCGTTGAAGTAGGTTCGGTAGTGTGTCTTATTGATATGGATGCAGCAAAGCCTGAAGGTTCTACTACAACAGCAAAAGAAGAAGTAAAAGAAACTCCAAAAGCAGCGCCTGTAAAAGAGGATGTAAAAACAACCTATGCTTCAGGGACAGCATCGCCAGCAGCGAAGAAAATTTTAGCTGAAAAGGGAATGAATGCATCAACAATTAAAGGGACTGGCAAAGATGGTCGTATCACCAAAGATGATGCGGTAAAAGCAGTTCCAAGTATGGGAACGATGGCTGAAGATGGAACAAGAGGAACTGAGCGCAAGAAAATGTCTATGTTACGTAGAAAAGTTGCACAACGTTTGGTAGCTGTTAAAAGTGAAACTGCAATGTTAACTACCTTTAACGAGGTAAACATGCAACCTATTTTTGACTTAAGAGTCCAGTACAAAGAAGACTTTAAAGCAAAGCACGGAGTTGGATTAGGATTTATGTCTTTCTTTACGTTAGCGATTGTTAGAGCATTAAAATTATATCCAGATGTGAATTCTATGATCGATGGAGATTTCCAGATTAAAAATGATTTTCATGATATATCTATTGCTGTTTCAGGGCCAAAAGGATTGATGGTTCCCGTCATTAGAAATGCAGAGAAGTTATCTTTTAGAGGTGTAGAAAGCGAAGTAAAACGTTTAGCATTACGTGCAAGAGACGGACAAATTACAGTTGATGAAATGACTGGAGGAACATTTACCATTACAAACGGTGGTGTTTTTGGTTCTATGCTATCAACTCCAATATTGAATCCTCCACAAAGTGGAATTTTAGGAATGCATAACATTGTAAACAGACCAATGGCTGTAGATGGTGAAGTAGTAATACAACCAATTATGTATGTTGCTTTATCTTATGATCACCGAGTTATTGACGGACGTGAATCGGTAGGGTTTTTAGTGGCTGTAAAAGAAGCTTTAGAAAATCCTGTAGAAATTTTATTGAATAATAATCCTAAAAAAGCATTGGAATTATAATTATCCGATTTAAAGGCTGTCTAAAAAGTGAAGTTTACATCAACCTGAACTCCATTCAAGTCCTCATAATGATTAACAATCAAAATGATGAGACTCTGAAATAAATTCAGAATGACGGTCTTTAAAAATTTTTAAACAGCCTTTTATTTCTATACTCAATTCCTTAAAACTTATACACTAGTTTTTTTAAGTACAAGCATTTCCTATTATAATCTATAATAGCTTTTCCTTTTTCAAGAATATCCGCACCAATAATTCCATCTATAGCTTCAGCTTTATGCTCTATTAAAGCTGTATTTACATGTGTTAAATTTAATAAAACAATGGGAGTTTTAAAATATTTCCATTTGTTAATTTCTATTTCATTTTTAATAGAAATTTTAGTTTCCATTCCAATAGCACCAGCTCCTGCTGCTTTAGTTTCAGAATCTTTAACATCTAACTTAAATTTTACAGCTAAATTAATATCAACACAAGAATTGGAAGCTCCAGTATCTAAAATAAACCTTCCTTTAACTCCGTTCAAAATTGCTTTAAGTTCAAAATGATTGGTGTTAATTTTTTTGAGTTTTATTTTAAAATATCCTTTTCTAATAAGAATGTTATTCAATTCCATTACTAATGCATTTATGTCAAATCTAACTCTTTTTTAAAAGAATATAACCCGCTATTAAAACAAATCCAACAATTAAAAACCAACCAAAGTTAAAATTATTATTTTCTAATGAACTTACTTCTCCAATATATACAAAACTCGCCCAATAATAAGGTGATTTTTTGCTAGCAGAAATGGTTTCATCAGCTATATAAGACAATTTAGAAGTATGCAAAGCTTCAGCTTTGTTTCCACTCTTCTTATAATCTTTATAAAAACTAGTCATTAATTCTTTCGTAGATTTATCATTCACTTTCCATAAAGAAACTAATAAATTTTTAACCCCTGAATATGAAAATCCACGAGCTAAACTCATAGCTCCCTCTCCTTTTCTTACTATTCCTAAGCCTGTTTTACAAGCACTTAAAACTAGCAAATCCGCATGTAAATTATAACCGTAAATTTCGGGTAAATACAACGTTTCGTCATAAAACTCGATAGCTGGTGGCGTGTAATAATCTCCTGAAGTTGCGTGTGTAGATACGTGAATGATGGAATAATTTTCTGCAAGTTTTTTAAATGTACTTTTTAATGCATTTGAATTTAACAAAAACTCACCCTCTCTTACATTTTCTATACTTTTTGCTTCTTGCAATGTGTGATTT
>JAESUF010000007.1 GCA_016763215.1 Flavobacteriaceae bacterium | reverse complement strand
TATAAATGTTATCAAACCATTTTGCACTGCTTTTACAGATTGTGAATTGTCAATCCCACCATTTTCAAAATCTACGATAGGAGCAAGGTCTGTATTCTCAATACTTGAAATCGTTTCTACGAAATGATTGGCTTGTGTAATTGGATTGTCTTTGGACATGTAAAAATGATAGGTTCCGCGAATAAATCCGTCTTTTTTAATCTTAGGCCAGTTTGTGTGGAAATTTGGATCTGTAAAATAAGCACCTTGTGTCGCTTTACAGATAACAAAACCTAAACTGTCTTTATGAGTATTAATAAAATTGACTTCATCTCCTTGGTAGCTAGAAATGTCTATTCCGTATACAAAAGGTTGTTCTACCACTTTCTTCTTTTTTACAGGAGCTTCTTTTTTCTCTGTTGTTTTAGCGACTTCTTTTTTCGGTTTTTTAGTACAAGATTGAAGGATTAATACTCCTAAAAGGATGAAGGTTACATGTTTTAGTTTCATGGTTATTGGTTGTTTATAGTTGTTCTTAATTAATATTAATTTAGATGTTTGCATTTTCCATGGTTAATTCTTTTACAGCTTCGTTATCTGCATTTAATCCGTAGATTCTGAATTGAGCTGCTTGACGTTTTAAGGCGTCATTTTTATCTCGATACACATATATCACTTTTAACTAGCGGCCCTAGATAGTATTCATCTTTACTATTTCCTACCCCGAATCACTCCAATCGGAAGATATATAGCGGCTTTAACAATTTTAGTTGGATCTGATTTTTTGCCATTGTATTCGTTTTTAGGGTGTATTGTAAGCGTGTAAATAAGCTTTCTAAAGTTCAAGGATTCAGGTCAACTAGGAATGGGTAAAACAGTGGGTTTTTAGAAACAGGTATAAATACGGGTACCTTAATTATGAGGATCATTTAGTAAAATTATTTTTCTATTGTAAGTAGCTATTGTCTAGAATTTTACGAATTGTTTTTAAATAATAAGCACACCATTATTTTTGTTTTAAAAATGCCTTACAGTGTGTAACTCTTTATTTTTTAATGTTTTATGTTTTTGTAAAGGTGTATATTTAGAAGCTTTATGATTGAAAAAGTTTTATTTTAAACCAATTAATTGAACTTTAAAAGACCAACCAAAAATGAACCCAAAAAGAAACGTACGATCAATTAAAAAATTAATACTATTCTCATGTATAGGGAGCCTAGTTTTGTTATCGAGTTGTAAATACAACACTTTTGAACCTCTGGTAGAGATAGATTACACAAAATACAATCCACCGCATGATGTTGTGTCACAAAATGAAGATGCAAGTCTTACGGAACTCGCTGAATTTGCTTGGCAAGAATTTATTGCATTGAATTGGCCAGCAAAAAGTGGGAGTCGTGGCCTTCCAGATAAAACCCTAACCAATGGTTTTGTTACTGCAAGTAAGATGGGAAGTACTGTCGATTATACGCCTGTTTGGCAAACGTATTGGCATCGCAACGAGCTTTTTCCAGATCCAACAGTGGCTTCTACTCCAATTGAGCCAAGTACTAGCGATAGTACCCTTCCTCTATATCAATATAGTAACGTGTATGATTTTGATGGTTCTGGAACAGGAGATTATACCTTATGGAATAACCTTGATGAGATAAATGAATTAGGAGAAGATGTTGTTTTTGCTCATTCTACAACGAGTGCTGTAGAATCTGAATATCAGGTATTGTACGAAGCTAAAATGAATTATGATGGTGCTAGTTATGTTTATAATAATAAACTGTATGATGAAACAACTAGAACTAGATTACAAAGTAATACAAAAAATAAGTTATCAGCGAATGGTGTTTGCGGTGCAGACCCTACAAAATATATTTGCTTGCCTTGTGGAGACCTAAACTCGGGTGGAAGTCAAGGGAATATAGAGATCAAAGCAGCTTGGCGTAAATTAACACCAACAGAAATGAGTGCTAATAGTTACCATACAAAAAAGGTCATCTATTATGTGTATAAGAAAGAAGCAAACGGCACTATAAAACCGTATTATAAAAATGCAGTTATGGGCTTGGTTGGATTACATATTATTCACAAAACAAAAACGTTCCCAGATTATGTATTTGCTACATGGGAACATAAAGACAATCTTTCCTCTGGTATTGTTTATGAAGAAAAAGAAACAACTCCATTTGGTGATAATAAAGATTCGACAGTGGCTATTACAAGGGATCACCCAATTCCAACAGAGATAATGGTCGTTAATGATACTGTTAGTAAATACCTGAAAACCAACAAATCAGTATGGCATAACTATAAATTGATTAATGTTCAAGCAAAACCCAATGATGTTTCTGCTTTAGTAGGTAGCCATACGAATGTTGATAATTCATATTTCTATCTTTCTAACAGTGTTATTGAAAGTAATGTTGAATTACAAACTTTTACAGGGTCACTAACAGATCCTAATGTCGATAATGTAATTTACAAGCAAAACAAAATAAATATGGGAGGCTGTATGGGATGCCATGGAAATGCTCAGGCTGCTGGTACAGATTTTAACTTCTTAATTGCTGCCGCACCTTTCTCAGTTCCAGAATTTACTGGAACCGATCCAGGATGTCCTTCAGGAGGAGTAGCATTTCCAATTAATAATTGGCTAGATGTAAAGAAATTCTTCAACCTATGTGTTGTGCAAACTTCTATAGGAAATTCTCCTCATCAGAAGTTTTGGGAAATGTCAGGTAAAACGGATAAGGAAAACCATAAATATTTCATAACAAAAACTGTTCCTGGTGTAGGTGTGAGAATTTGTATCCCTGGAAATGGTGCTGGATCTAATATTATAAAATACCTCAAAATGGGAGTGGGCGGTACTCCGAGAATGCCAGGTGAAGGCCCTTATTTTACAGCTGCTCAGATAAAAGAACTGGAAAAATGGATAGATAATAATTGCCCTTACCTATAGAAGTTGAATATGGACTTAGTCTATAATTAATCAACTCAGTACTAGAATATTTAAAAAAAAGCAGTTGTAAATATATTTACAACTGCTTTTTTAGGGTTTACTAAGTTTGTCTAGAAGAACAAATTAGTTCACTTTCTTAAATTTTAAATTTCGAACTCTACCTGAAGAAACGCGACAACCGATAATATGATTGTTTTCATCTCTTGTAAATTTAACTCGACTAAAGAACCAAGCTTGAGCTGTAAATTGGTCTTTCTTGGTAGGTGTAAGTTCAAAGTCACTAAGCCTACTGTGTTTGGCTAGTAATTTGCCGTCAACCACAACAAATTGATAGGTAGTTGATAATTCTTCACTATAAAAATCTCCTTCAAAATCAGTTAAAATCACTTTAGCTTTGTCAAATCCTTTTACTCTAGAAGCCTCCATAATTCTTCCTCCTTGATGTAATTTGATGGCTTTAATGTTTTTACCATCATTTGGAATAAATTCAATTTTAGCTTCTACTCCCTTTACTTTAAATTCTGTAGTAGATAAAGGCGAAAGAGAAAGAACAGATTGCCCAGTCGCTTTGGCTATCAATTGTCCGTTGTTATTTCTTACTTGAATTGTAAACCCAGGTTGTAGTTCAAATTCACCAACATAGGTATTCAAGGTGTTTTCGGAAATGGAGATATCTTCGTTCGGTTTTTCTTGTTTTACAACCTTCTTTTTTGGAGTGACTTTAATTTTATCTTTAAGATAAATATCGACAATTTTATGTGCCATTCCTCCAGAATTAAATTCAGCAGAATTGCTAAACACAACAACAGCGAAGTTTTCATCAGGGAAGCGAGTTAAATACGATCGATATCCAGCATCAGCACCACCGTGCTGTATTTCGTTGAGTCCTTTGTATTTGCCAACAAACTGACCTAATGCGCCTCCAAACTTTTTTCCATTGTTAAGAATTGCAGGCGTATTCATGGTATTAATAATCGCAGCATCTCCAACAATTGGCGTCTTGAAATTCAGCGACCACCGACTCAAATCTTCAACAGTTGTAAAAAGACTTGTCGCTCCTACATTGGCATAATTCAGTACATTTTTTTTGTATCCTGTACCGCTTGAATAATAGGAATAGGCTCTGTTTTTTACAATTTTTTCATGATCGTCATAAAACAACGTGTTAT
>JAESUF010000054.1 GCA_016763215.1 Flavobacteriaceae bacterium | reverse complement strand
ACAAACCACTTTACAATTCCGCTTGGATGCTCTGCACTAGCAACATCTCTGTCTACTTTTTGCTTACACGTTAGGCGAACATAAACGGTATCATTATGATACAATGGGCGCAAAAATCGACATTCTTCCAATCCATAGTTTGCAGAAACGGGTCCTTTATTTGGATATACAAACAATCCTGCTGCTGCTGAAATAATGAAATACCCATGCACGGTTCTCTTTTCAAAAATGCTACCATCTAAGGAAGTAATGTCTGTATGTGCATAGAAATGATCCCAAGTAACATTCGAGAAATTGATAATATCTGTATCTGTAAATGTCCTTTTGTGGGTTTTTAATGACATTCCTGGCTGAATATCTTCCCAATGATATTTAAACGGGTGTTGTTCTGCTTCTTTGTATTTCGCATTCGGCTGATAAATTCCCGTAATCTCAGTCAATGTAGTTGGTGAGCCCTGAATGGCAGTACGTTGCATATAATGCTTAATACCTCGCATACCTCCCATTTCTTCTCCTCCTCCAGCTCTCCCTGGACCTCCATGAGTTAAACTAGGTAAGGGAGAACCATGTCCAGTACTTTCTTTGGCACTCTCTCTATTTAAAACTAAAATTCGTCCGTGGTGACTCGCAGCATTCACTACATATTCTTTTGCTATTTTATCGTCATTGGTAGCAATAGAAGAAACCAATGAACCTTTCCCCATTTGAGCCAAGGTAATTGCTTCTTCTAAATTCTTATAAGGCATAATGGTACTTACAGGTCCAAATGCCTCACGTTCATGAACAACACTATTTTCAAAAGGATTGTCAACTCTCAATAAAATCGGACTAATAAATGCTCCTTTTTTTGCATCTGCTCCTATGGTTTCTATCCTGTCTAAGCTTCCATATACAATTTCAGCTTCTTTCGCTATGTCTTGAACTGAATTACGAACTGCTTCTACTTGTTGTTTGCTAATTAAAGACCCCATTCGTACTTCCTTCAATCTTGGATCTCCAATGGTTACTTTATCTAAAGCTTTCCCTAAAGCAATTTGAACATCTTCAATCGAATTCTCAGGAACAATAACACGACGGATAGCAGTACATTTCTGTCCAGCTTTCACTGTCATTTCTTTTCTAACTTCTTTTATGAATAGGTCAAACTCTGGTGTGCCCGGAACTGCATCTTCTCCTAAAATTGAGGCATTCAACGAATCTGCTTCCATTGTAAATGGCACAGCTTCTTGAATAATTCTTGGATGTGCTTTTAAAATACGTCCTATTACTGCAGAACCTGTAAAGGTTACTACATCTTGAGATTCAACTGTATCTAAAATAGTCCGAACTGTTCCGTTGATAATTTGTAAGGCTCCTTCTGGTAAGATTCTAGAATCGATAATGACTCTTGCAACTGCTTCCGCTAAATAGGATGAAGAGGGTGCAGGCAACACAACAGCAGGAACTCCTGCCATCCAATTGACAGCACATTTTTCTAACATTCCCCAAACCGGAAAATTAAATGCATTGATATGAACAGCGACTCCTTTTTTAGGCACCATAATGTGATGCGCCATAAAGCGACCTCCACGAGATAAATCGATAGGATCTCCCTCTACATGGTAAGGTTGATTTGGAAACAACTTTCTTAATGAAGCATTCGCAAATAAATTTCCGAAACCTCCTTCAATATCAATCCAACTATCAACACGTGTCGCACCAGTTCTATAACTTAAATCGTAAAATTCATTCTTACGCTTGGTTAAGTACAGTGCTAATTTCTTTAGCATGTTTCCTCGTTCTTGGAAGGTCATTTTTCGAAGAACTTCTCCTCCTTTAGTTCTTCCGTATTGAAGAATTTCTGGAATGTCTAATCCTTCAATGGCAATCGTAGAGATAATTTCTCCGGTAACGGCATCAAAAATAGGCGTTCCTTCTTCCTTTCCTTCTGTCCATTGCCCTTGAACGTAATGTTGAATTTTACTCATTCTTTAAAATTTTAAATATAAAACCATTAAATGTGAAATCTAGAAGTGAAATCTATCTTGTATTATTTTTCGGTTTTAACTTTTACATTTTTAATTCTATACTCTTTCTATAATTGCAGCATATCCTTGCCCGACTCCAATACACATGGTAATTAATGCATATCTTTTTTGTTGTTCGTGTAGTTCTAAAGCCGCTGAATATGTGATTCTAGCTCCTGTAACTCCTAAGGGGTGACCAATTGCTATTGAACCTCCATTTGGATTTATTCTTGAATCATCATCCGCCAATCCCCACGCTCTTGTACACGCCAATGCTTGCGCTGCAAATGCTTCATTTAATTCAATAATATCAATATCATCCATGGTTAAACCAGCTTTCTCTAATGCTTTATTAGATGCTTGTACTGGCCCGATTCCCATAATTCTTGGTTCTACTCCTACCACAGCAGAACTCACGATTCTTGCCAATGGTTTTAAATTGTATTTTTTTACTGCTCCTTCAGATGCTATGATTGTCGCAGCTGCTCCATCATTAAGTCCAGATGAATTTCCCGCAGTTACACTTCCGCCTTCTTTCTTAAAAGCTGGTCGTAATTTTCCCAAGATTTCTTTTGACGTTGTTGGTTTTACGAACTCATCTTTAGAAAACTGAATTGGGTCTTTTTTACGTTGTGGTATTTCTACTGTTACAATCTCTTTAGCCAATCTTCCATTTTCTTGCGCCTTGGTTGCTTTCATCTGACTCCAATATGCAAATGCATCTTGGTCTTCTCTTGAAATATTGTACTTCTCAACCAAGTTTTCGGCGGTATTTCCCATACCGTCTGTTCCATACAACTTTTGCATTCTTGGATTGATAAAACGCCATCCAAAACTTGAATCGTACATTTTAGAATCGTTTCCAAAAGCACTTGAAGGTTTTGCAATCACGTAGGGACCTCTAGTCATGTTTTCTACTCCACCAGAAATAAACACATCTCCATCACCTGCTTTGATAGCTCTATTCGCATGAATGATAGCTGACAATCCTGAACTACAGAGTCTGTTAACTGTTTCTCCTGGAACAGTAAATGGCAATCCTGCTAGTAAAGATGACATACGAGCTACATTACGATTGTCTTCTCCTGCTTGGTTAGCACACCCCATGATTACATCGTCGTATGCTTCTTTTGGTATGCTCGGATTTCTTTTCACCAATTCTTCAATTACCAATGCTCCTAAATCGTCTGTGCGAACAGCTGATAAAGTTCCTTTGTAACTTCCTATTGGTGTTCTAATTCCGTCTATGATATATGCTTCCATGATAAATGTAAAAGATTAAATGTAAAAGACTAAATGTAAAAGTTGTTTCCAATACTTTTTACTTTTGAGTTTTACATTTATTATTTTTCGGTTTAATTATTTGTTGTTTTAATGCTTGTTGCAAAAATAGCTACAAGTTCATTATTCTCTTTTATTATTAACTCAAAAGCTTCTTTACTCTTTACTAAATTTGACTTTTCTAGAATTTGTAAATTAACTTGTGATTCTCTCAATTCTTTCAAGCAGATTTTCATTTTATGAATAAAATCCTTTTTTGATTCAGCTCCTTGAGCTTCGCCATAATTTAATGCAGAGGATGTTACTGATCTAATCAATTGTTTTGACAAATGATATGTGGCAAAATTCTTCTTTAACATATCAATGTTAGAAATGACTAATGCTGAGAACGTAACTAACCACTCTTGTAAATTATATATTTTCTTCTTTTTCATTCTAGCGCTTTTTAATTTTTACATTTTTTATTTAAACTTTATAATTTAACTTACTCTTCCCAATCTTTTTGTGTTCTATATACTACACCTTTGAACAAGGCAACTAATTCGTTTCCTCTTTTGACTTCAATAATATTAAAGCCCAGTTTCTTATTTACTTTTTCAATCACAGATTCCGCTACTAAAACATCGCCTTCACTTAATGCTTCTATATGATTGATCGATGTCTCAATAGAAACTGCAAACTTTCCGTGTGTGTTCGCTGCAAATCCAAATGCTGTGTCAGCTAATGAATAACTAATACCTCCATGAGCTTTGTCCATACTATTTAGCATTTCCTTACGAATGGTCATACCAACTTTACATCGTCCGACTTCACATTCTAAAATTTCGATCCCCAACCATTGGCTGTAAGCATCTTGACTTAGCATTTTATATGGTATTTGTTCTCCTTTCATTATCTAGTTGGTCATTGCGATGAGTAAACGAGGTCGCAATCTGTTTTATGAGATTCCTTCGCTTCGCTCGGAATGACAATTTATCAATTAAAAAACGTTTTTT
>JAESUF010000006.1 GCA_016763215.1 Flavobacteriaceae bacterium | reverse complement strand
TAATTTTACATTTTACATTTTAACCTTAGATCTTCTGTTTCTTCTTCTTAGCAGCAGGAAACAATACGTTAAAAGTGAAATAGTTTAAAGTGAAATGAATAATTGTTTTAAAAGGCTCATATATTTACAAGCTCCTTTTAACATTCTAAAATGAATGTAAAACCGAAAAATTAAAAATGTAAAACTATTCGGTAAAGGTCAGAGACTACCTTTTACATTTTTCAGTTTAGCCGTTTAGCCGTTTAGCCGTTTAGCCGTTTTTAATTTTACATTTTACATTTTAACCTTAGGTCTTCTGTTTCTTCTTCTTAGCAGCAGGAAACAATACGTTGTTTAGTATCAACCGATATCCTGCGGAAGTAGGATGCAAATCCAATTCAGTTTTTGGGTCTCCTACTCGATGTGTATAATCTTCAGGATCATGTCCCCCATAAAATGTAAACAATCCTTTTCCTTTGGTTCCATGAATGTACTTCGCTTCTCTATTTGTTTTGTTCTCTCCCATCACCAATACATTCGATTTAACGTTCGTTCGATCAAAAGAAGTTGTTTGCCCCATAAAACCTTTTACTAACTGTGTATGACTCTGTGTTAGCATAGTAGGCACTGGATCCCATTTTGCTGGAAATTCTATGAGTGAAAAATAATCCGACGTTTTAGGAATCCTACGCTTACGTGTCATATCAATTGTTGAAAACTCATAGGTTGTCGGATTTCGTATCAATTGAAAATTTTTAAAAGCAAATGTTTTACTGAAGTCAATCTTAGATTGGTAATTTGATTCTGAAGGGTCTCCATCAAACATAGACTCGGCAATATCCACTCCTTCTGCTGCTAAAGCAATATCAAAACTATCGGTCGCAGAACACATGGCAAACATAAACCCGCCACCAATTACATAATCACGAATCTTTTTACTCACCGCTAATTTAACTTCAGATACTTTATTAAAACCTAAGCTTTTGGCTGATTTCAATGCGCGTTGCTTTCCATCTATATACCATGGAGCTGTTCTAAACGCTCCGTAAAATCTGCCAAACTGACCCGTGAAATCTTCATGATGTAAATGCAACCATTCATACAATAGCAACTTATCATTCAGCACTTCTTCATCATAAATAACATCAAAAGGAATCTCAGCATAGGTCAATACCATTGTTACAGCATCGTCCCAAGGCATTTTATCTTTTGGTGAATACACTGCTATTTTAGGCGCTTTCTCTAAAGTAACTGCTTCTTGATTCTTTGATGGTGAAGATATTTCTTGTAGTATTAATTGTGATTGTGCATCAGAAATTACTTGATAGGAAACTCCACGAATTTTACATTCATTTTCAATTAACGGATTGTTCCCTATTAAAAAGGCACCTCCATCATAATTCAACAACCATTTGGCTTTTAATCCCGATTGCAAGGAAAAATAGACAATACCGTAGGCTTTTAAGTGGTTTTTCTGATTGTCGTGACTCATTGGAATGTAAATAAACGATGCCCAAATTGAGTTTGAAAACAATAAGAAAGTAAGTATAAAAAGGAGTTTTTTCATTTTGAGAGTTGTCTCATTATAAGGAACCCTTCAACAGGCTCAGGGTAAAAATACAATCTTTTGTTGATTCGGAGATTTCTTGATTTGTTTTTTAGGAATTGTTTAAGAGTTGTGAATTGTCATTCTTCATAGAACATTGAGGTTCACGAAGTGTGATGCCGAATCCATAAGTACTGAAAATTGGATTCCCGTTTACACGGGAATGACATACTAAAACCATCTAGTTAAAACGGTACATCGTCCTCGCCCATTCCAAAAGCATCCTTAGGCTCTATACGTTGATCTGGGAATACATCATCTCCTAAACCATCATTCATACTCGATTCAAGTAAATTATTACCAAACGGCTCCTCTAGGTCAGAAAATAAAGCCAAGTGTCCAGTAAACTTCAAACGGATATTGTCCAATCCACCATTTCTATGTTTCGCTACAATAAATTCTCCTTGACCTTCACACGGTGTGTGTTCATCATCATCCCATTCTGTCATTCCATAATATTCTGGACGGAAAATAAAAGATACAATATCAGCATCTTGCTCAATCGCTCCAGATTCACGTAAATCAGATAGTAATGGTCGCTTGCTTCCACCCCTAGTTTCCACGGCACGTGATAATTGAGACAATGCAATTACTGGCACTTCCAATTCCTTTGCTAAAGCTTTTAAGTTTCTAGAGATCGTCGAGATTTCTTGCTCACGATTTCCTCCACCTTTATTTGTATTTCCAGCCGTCATTAACTGCAGGTAATCAATTATAATAATTTTTACGCCATGTTGAGATACCAAACGACGCGCTTTTGCACGTAAATCGAAAATAGACAACGAAGGTGTATCATCAATAAAAATAGGTGCGTCTGATAACTCTTTAGTTTTCACGTTTAACTGTTGCCATTCGTGATCTGCCAAAGTACCCTTACGTAACTTTTCAGAGGTCAATCCTGTTTCTGAAGAAATCATCCGCATAATAAGTTGAACCGATGACATCTCTAAAGAAAAAACGACCACTGGGTATTTAAATTTAATTGCCATGTTCTTCGCCATAGAAATCACAAAAGCTGTTTTCCCCATACCAGGACGAGCAGCAATAATAATTAAATCAGAAGGTTGCCAACCAGAGGTTAAAGCATCCAGCTTTGTAAAACCGGTTTGTAAACCACTCATCCCTTCTTTTTGTGAAATTTCTTGAATTTTAGTCAAAGCTTGCTTTACAAGATCACAAGCACCTTCAGAACTCTTTTTTAAGTTTCCTTGCGTAACTTCAAATAGTTTTGTCTCAGCATGATCAAGTAAATCAAAAACATCTGCTGTTTCATCGTATGCTTTTTCAATAATTTCGCTCGAAATACCAATCAGTCCACGTTGAATATACTTTTGAAGGATGATACGAGCATGGAATTCAATATGTGCAGAAGAGGCTACTTTTTGTGTTAAGCGAATTAAATGGAAATCACCGCCAACAATATCAAGTTTTGCATTTTTCTTTAAGGCATTAGAAACCGTCAATAAATCAATCGGTTGCGACTCTTGAAACAGGTCGTAAATAACTCGATAGATCTCTTGATGCTTAAAATCGTAAAAAGCATCTGGATGTAAGATATCAATCACATCATCAATCCCCTTTTTGTCAATCATCATCGCTCCCAACACAGCTTCCTCTAAATCAACTGCTTGTGGCGGGATCTTCCCTTTCTCGAGACTAATAATACGCGTCTTATCTATCTTTTGTCCAGTAATTGTTTGCATTTTTTCCATGTAGGCAAATGTAATTTTTTAGGTTGGTTTTTCTAGCACCTATAAGTCCATTTCTTTATACACAAGTTTTAATAACATTGTTATTTCATTGTTAATAAGTAGTAAACTTCTAAAATT
>JAESUF010000053.1 GCA_016763215.1 Flavobacteriaceae bacterium | reverse complement strand
GCTATTTCACTAAAATCTGGTGTTCTAAAATACATGAATGTCACCATAGAAAATATAGGTAACAAGAAAAAGAAAAGAGCATCATAAACCTCTTTTAAGGTCACTCTTCTCTTGTAGAAATAAATGGCACATATTCCTAATGCAAATGGGCCGCTTAAATTAAAAGCAACGGCTCTTCTTATAGATTCACCAGCTGGAACACTAGTGAATACAATCCCTAAAAGCAAGAGCATTAAATATATAGGGTAAGTTAATGTGAGCTTTTGTTTTGTTTGACCACTAACTAAACCAATGAGCAATAACACAATCACAGTATATTTTCCAACCTCAAATAAAGGAGCTCCTTTAATCATTCTCAAAAACACCTCAAGACCAACAACATAGCTTGCTATAATAAATGCCTCTTCTTTTTTATTTCCTGAAAAAAGCACAAGAAGAACACTAACTCCAACGGCCAAAAACCCAAATGGAGTTGGAAAAAAATTAAGCGTCGAAAAGAAGCCTATTACTATGTGTATAGCAATAAATAATAACTTTTTATTTGAGACAAAGTCTAACAAAATTCTTTATGTATTTTTTTCAATGTAACAACAAAATTAGGTTACTCAATGGTTTTTATCTGATAATATTATATCTTATTGTATATCTCTACTAACTTATTCGTTACAGTATTTACAGAATACCCTTTTATTACTGCTTCTGATAATTCTAGAGCAATATCATTTCTAATGTTCTTGTTTTCTATAATCTCTAAAAGGGATCTTGCAAATTTTTCTGAATTTTCAGAAGGAGTAACAGCTTTTGAGTTTGTAACAACATTCGCACATTCTCCAACATCAGTAACTAAAACTGGTAATTGAGCCAGACCATACTCTAACAATGAAATTGGCAACCCTTCTGATTTAGATGCTAGAACACCTATTGTTGATTGTTTAAGAATATGCTTAATATCTGTGCATACTCCGTATATAAATACGCTATTTGACAAATTATTTTCTAAAATATAGTTTTTAATCGTTTCAGAATACACCCCTTCATGAACCTTTCCTATAAGATGCAATGTCCATTCTGGATGTACTTTTAGCAATATACTGAACGCTTTCAATAAGGTGATATGATCTTTTTGCTCTCTAAAACCAGCAACATGAACAATTCTTTTGCCTTCTTCTCCTTTTAAATATGTTTGTGGACTGTCATTGTCAAAAACAGCAAAATTGTTTAAAAAGTTATAGTTCTTTGCTTTTAAGTTTCTCTTCGACCATTCCAATAATTTAGAGTTCACAGCAATGACACTGCTAAATAAAAAAGAGACCATTTGAAGTGTCTTTCTACTTTTATCAGTCAAAAACTCACTACCTCCAAAATGATCATGCCAAACGATTTTAGTTTTTGGTCTTACTAGTTTAACACAGATAGCAATAAAGTACGAAGGAGAATGTGCATGTAGAATATGTATATCATTATGCTTAACATACCTACTCAATTTTATAATTGCTTTTAAATCAATAGTTTTTCTCTTGCCTAAAAATAAATAACCAACGTTGTTATTTATTTTATCTTTTAACTCCCCTTCTTTTCTAGTAGTACAAATGTGGGACTCAATTCCTTTATTAGCAAGCGCATTGGAGATATTAACAGCCAACATCTCTGCTCCTCCTACATTTAATGTATCTATAATCTGTAGTACTTTCAATTTATTCAACTATAAAAATTTTGATATCTCTAATTCAAATTTCTCTAATGTATATTCTTGCGACCACTTTTTTCCAGCATTCACAGAATCTTCATATTTTTTATGCGCATTCAAATAATGCTTTAATGCACTCAAAACACTTTCTATACTTGCATCTACCAAAGCACCTCTTTCTCCATTATTTAACATAAAAGGAATACAGGATACTGGTGAAGAGATAGGCAAACAACTCCAAAACATAGCTTCGGCAACTACTTTGGGCCAACCTTCTGATTTCGATACAAATACCAAGAAATGACTTTCTTGAAATGCTTTTTTTACGATATCCTTAGACTGGTTTCCGTGTAATTTAATTGACTTCTCAAGAGCCTGTTTATTGATATAGTGCTGTATCTTCTCATATTCATTGCCTTCACCATACATATCCAAAGAAACGTTGTATCCTTCAGAAATCAACCTTTCAGCGGCATAAACACTTAATAGTGGTTGTTTACTTTCTGTAAAAGCTCCAACAAAAATAATTTTAATTCAATCATCTAACGTCTTAGTAGGAATAGGTACAATATCATTTTCGCTATAAGTTGCTGTAAAAAAAGGAATTACATTCTTTGATTGTTTTTCCCATTCTCCATAAACGAGAACGTTACAATTATGAGTAAGAAATGTATTTGATACAATCCATCTCTGAATTCGGTAGCTGAGAGGTTGTTTACTTTTGGGATCCCAATTACCCGCATATTTTACTGTTTTCTTTTTAAAAGGGAAAAAAACCTGAACAAAACTACCCAATAGCCCCATATTCCCAGGACATCGTAAATGAATGTGATCTGCCCAAAAACATACCTTGAAAATTTTATAAATAAGTATTGGCAACATCCTTATTGCCCGAAGCTTATTTTTAAAAGTAAGTAGGTTAAAACTAGGCACCTTTTCTAGAGAAATGTTATTAAAATCATATTTTGATTCAATAGCATCTATAGGGTCAATAGATATAGGTGAAACAATTTTACAGGACTCCACATGTTTTCCCCATAGATTCATTTCTCTAACATAGGGTTCATAGGCATAAATACCATTAGCATGGTATTTATGATTGAGATGTGTTATAATTGCAAATTTCATTAGATTATGTATCCTCTAAAAGTTAAAACTTCTCCAATATCAAAATATATTCTTTTAATCAATTGATCGTGTCTATTTCTATGTATTCTTTTCATTCTTTGGTTTGTTTAGTACTAATGTAAACCAACCATGAATTCTTCCTACACTTTCTGTGAATGCTCCTTTTCTATCTGATGATGTAAACACATTCGAAAAGCGAATCATTGCCAATAATATAATAATAAGATTCCATTTAACTCTGGACTTAAAACTAACATTTGGGTATTTAACTCTCCATACATACCAACCATTTCTAACGACCATTTTACCAAACTTATACTTGTTTGGCCTGCCGTCTGGGTGATGGTAGTGATTTAATTGTGCATTTGTGTTAATTGCATTTTTTCCGAATTTTAAAGCTCTCAAACTATAATCTGCATCTTCATACAAACCATATCCTTCAAAATATGTAGAAAAAAGAATAGAATCAAATACTTTTCTATGAAACGAAAAACTCATTCCTATTAGTAAATCTACTTCGTAGGTTTTGCCTGTTAGTGGGTATCCGAATGTTCTACCATTTGAAAACTCAGGCATAATATTAGATTCTCTATCGGATTGAAGTCCTAAATAATTACGAATAATATTTCGCTGTCCTTCTTGAACAACATACTCTTCAAATTCGTAGTATTTATTAGGGCTGTATTTTTTATTTTCTTCTTTTAACACCCAACGATTTTCATTCAAAGCGACCCCACCAACACCCGTTATTTCAGGATTATTTTGATAGGTAGAACTAATTTCTTCAAAATAACTCTTCTCCAGAACGGTATCATCATCTAAAAAACAGACAACATCTGAATCTTTTGATATTTTATGAATCCCGAAATTTCGTTGTCTCGTTAGTCCTCTCTCCTCCTCTTTAACTTTATAATACTCTAAGTTTTTATACGTGGTAGTTTTTTGAATAGCTAATGATGTGTCATCATTCGTAGAACCATCTACAATAATGATTTGGTTAGGATATAAAGTTTGATCTTTTACCGATTCCAATAAATCTAGTAAAGATTTTGGGCGCATGTAGGTACAAATGATTAAACTAAACTTCATCTGTTTTTTTTAGAAAATCCCACATTCTTTGATTTGTTTCTTCAATCGGTAATTGAGTCACGCTTTCTATCCATTTTTCTCTCCCCTTCAATGTTTTTTCTGGATTGTTTAATGCTTCTTTTAACACTTCTGTTAAGTTATTTCTATCGTTCATCCAAAAAACAGGGTTTGATTCATTTACGAGATCAAAATGTATAAACTGATACGTTCTCTTTACCGTCCAATCATATTCGCTTGGAACATCATAATTAATATAACATGATGGTTTCCCTAAAATAGCAGCATCTAAAGCCATTGTAGACCCCATATTAACCATTAACTCACAATGATTGATTGTGTTCACTAATAATGAAACATCTTTTTCATTAGGCCCTCCTTGATTCCATAGAAAGACATCGGTTCCAAACCAATTTGGTTTTATTTCTGTAACTACAGAAGAAAACTCTTTTAATACCGAATCAAAACCGTCATTTCTATCTATTGGATTCGGTCTGAACAATATTCTAAATTGATCATCATTTGTATTTAATTCAAGTACAGACTTGCATATATCTGACAGGTATATAGGGTCGTTTGGTGAGGTTGTTTTGTCATTACCAGAGAAAACAATGTATTTTTTTGTAGCATCCAAATTGAATTCTTTAAAATACTCGTCTCTAGAAACTTTATATTTATTGGTTACATAAAACATAAACTGTGGTGTTCCTGTAACTTTTATTGAGTTCTCATCAATAAATGGGTAATACAACCGCATTTCTTCTTTCATGTATTGACTCCACACAAAATAGTTCTCAGCTTTCACTAACTGAACACCTTTAGGCATATTATCCCAAGAATGAATAAAACAAGTGGTTTTAATACCTAAATCTTTGGCCGCAAGCATCGGTGCTATTGCAACACTAGCTCTTTGGTGTGTACAAAGCACTAAATCTGGCTTTGAACTCTTTAGTTGTTCTAGACACTCTTTGTAATATTCAGTTTTTCGTATAGCTCTATACAGAGGTTTGTCTAAATTTTGAATGCCCTTTTCGTTGGCGTAAAATCGTGCGATTGTGTTTGACAACACTTTTTTAAATTGACCACGTAGACTATTCGATTTATGAATTCCAATTAAATATGATAAATAGTTCTTGTTATTGGTTTTCTTAACATTAAAGAAAAGCTCTGCTCTATTTTTTATTTTTACTATAAAATTAACCTTCCAATGATAATCATATTCTGGAAGCTTTATAAGCTTGTTTTTAATATCATATTCTTGGATATAATCTTGATCAGACCAAAATGTAAACTCAAGGTCTTTGTCATTTAAAAATCCAGACAAAATAAAATTTCTAGCACTGTAGCCAGATTGAATTAATAGTAGAGCCTTACGTTTATTCATTCTCTTTTAGGGTATAAAAATGAGCCCCATATTTTTCTTCTTTTAAAATATAGTGTGTTTTAATTGTAGACAAAAACTCCCTTAAATTTCTTTTTTGGTCATCATCAATTAATGCTTGATTAGATTCATCTAACCACAACATTCCATTTCTCTTAGCATCAATAATTAATGTTGGTCTTTCTTTTAAAATTTCTTTTGAGAATTCAGAAATCATTTCTCGAACTAAAGCGGTATCATATTTAAATACAGAATGATAAAAAAAACGTGTCGGTGCTTTTTTTCTAGTACTATTATAAATATCACAAAAATTACCAAATACTACGATAGATGCATCCTTGTAATTCTCTATTACATGATTGCTAATCTTCTCACTATTTGTAATTGTTGGTTTAAATAAAAGTTTTTGACAATCCTTTAATGTCATGTAAGATGGCACATAATAACAGATTGCAAAAGCTAACGTAGAAATAATCACCAATCTTCTGTTTGAAAAATTAAACTGATTTTTTATTTCTGATAAGATCACTACTACTGATAACATCAATAAAGGTATCCACATTAAAAAGTAATGGGCATATAATCTATTAGAAATATTACTGAAATACAATTCAATTGGAATCCAAAAAAGTAACAGTAATTCCACCCCCATTTTCTTGTCTATTAAAACCTTTTTAATAGAGATCACAAAACCGACGACAAGAATAATTGATAGGTGATATTTCTTCATCGACAAGAAAACAGTCTTTAAAGTTGATGAAACTGTAGATTCTGAATATGAAAAATTAAATGTAAACGCCGCATCAAAAAAAGCGTGCATGCTACCTGTGCTTAAAAAGTAGATCAATAGACTGGCTACTACTACTGCAGCTCCATATCCCATCTTTAAAAAATTCAACAGGAATGTTTTTATTGATATCTTTTTTAATAGTACTTGAAAAGTATACAACAAAAACAAAGCAACCCAAAAAGAAATTAAGTTGGCTCTTATTGTAAAATTAATCACAAATAAAGCACCGATAATTCCATAATCTATTGTCCTTATTTTATCCTTCAAAAGGAGTGAAACAGCAATCAAGGTGAAAATTGCTCCATACTCTTCTGTTAAATTTCCACCATCAAAAAAATATTTCATGGTAAATAGCCCAATAACAACAGACATAAAAGCAATCTGCTTGGTGTAATTTTCACTTAAACGAGTATATATTTTAGAAAAGGAATAGAATAGTAATAATAGTTCTAAAATTCGTATTCCTACAATTGACTTAAATCCAATCAAATACCCAAAAGCATTAATAAAATACATCGAAATACCCTTATGATCCCATCCATCTACATAAGGAACATCGCCATTTACTAGTAAGCGCCCCATATATGCATAAACATGTGCATCTGTATTAAAACTAAAAAATAGAATTGGAATAAAAAGGACAAGACCCAATAAAATAAGTAGCTTTTTCATTTTATCTAAATCTAAAAACAATCGTTTGTACTAATGATTCAAAGGCTGCTTTGAAAAGCTTCCATTTTTTTATAGATACTTCTCCAGTAACCCTGCTATGGTGCACAACATTTAACTGTTTAATTCTTAATTTTCTGATATTAGCAACTCCTGAGATAATTAAGTTAGGAGCAAAAGTATTATCCGGTATTTTTACAACATCATCCCTAAATTTACTAGTTCTCATCAATCTAAAAGGGGCATTCACATCTTTTACTCTATTCCCATAAAAAAAGCCAACGGTTAACCTTGAAATAGCTGTTGTTATAATTCTAGGGAGAGGACTGTCTCTATGAATTCTATGACCAATTAAGAAATCAAAGTCATGTCGCGCAATCCAGAATTTCTCAAACTCATCAACCTTTAATTCATCGTCAGAATCAATTTGAAATAGCCATTGAGCATCTAAATTTTCTTTATAGCCTTTTAGAATTGTTGGACCATGCCCAGAATTCGGTTTGTCTATTACGACTAGTTGTTGATTGCTTTTTGATAAT
>JAESUF010000052.1 GCA_016763215.1 Flavobacteriaceae bacterium | reverse complement strand
GTTTCTTTCTTGCTTATTTTTTATGTTATTGCAATCCTCTTTATTGTTTTAGTTTTACTTTCTGTAATCACTTTAATTTTAGAAAACGAAACACTTCCAGATGTTCTTACTAAAATTATTGGTATTCCTCTTGTCCTTTTTGTTTTGATTGGAGCATTACTAACTTTCATCGATTTTATAACACAGGGGTTTCTAAAAAAGAAAAAATGGACTTCAAAAATATATTTTCCAATTTATTGGGTTTTTAGTTACATCACCTTGTCTTTTTTATACCGTCCATTAGTCTATAATTTTTTAGATAATAAATTCGGACGAAGGTTAAGTCGAGTACTCGTTCCTGTATATATTCTTATTCTCTTTGCCAGTTCTCTCTCCTATGAAAGAAGTAACTATATCAAAGAAAATAATGTTCGTTCTTCTAATTTTTTAAACGACAACAATTACGAAACTCATCTACTCAAAGACACTCAATTTATACGTATAGCGAGTATACAATCAAAAGTAATTACAGATCCTTATGTACGTGTTTTTAGAGTTTATAGCCAAAATGTAGAAAATCAAATTTTCAATTATCACCCTTCGTTGAAGCCAGAAGATGATAAACGAGGTTTAAATTATGGAATAAATCTCTTTAGTGATCAAAGTCTAAGTTTTAGAAAACGAGACAGCCTTACCAATGTGTATTTAACTATTTTTAATAAAACACACGAAGTATATATAGACAGTGTTCAATACAAGCATGATTTTATTTTTTCTAAAAATAAAAAAGATCAGTTAGGCTTTGAAACCTATATAAATCTTGAAAATTTAACAGATGGAAAACATATCTTACGATTGTACCGATATAGAAAAAGAAAAGAAGACACCTTAAAATTAATCAACATTTCAATACCCTTCTGGTATTTTAAACAACATAAATAATTCTCAATGAAAAAAATTACAATTCTTTTTGTGTTCCTTATTACAGGAATTACGCAGGCTCAAACAGATACTAGAATCTATGACATAATTAATGATGTTAATACTGAAAGAATAAAAAAAGACATTACCAAACTAGCTAATTTTGGAACTAGACACACCTTAAGCGATACTATTTCTCAAACAAGAGGAATTGGTGCTGCACGACGTTGGATAAAATCTGAGTTTGACAAAATTTCATCAAATTGCAACGATTGTTTGACTGTTTTCTACCAAAAAGATTTGATAAAAGCCGATAAAAGAAGAATTGTTAAAGATGTAATGATTGTAAATGTCGTTGCGGTTCAAAAGGGAACCAAATACCCTAATAGGTACATAATTATGAGTGGAGATATTGATTCTCGAGTATCTAACCCAAATGATTACACTTCCGATTCTCCTGGCGCAAATGACAATGCATCAGGAATGGCTGGTACTATTGAAGCTGCACGAGTATTGTCTAAATACACGTTTGAAAACAGTATTATATATGTTGGCCTATCTGGTGAAGAACAAGGATTGTTTGGTGGTCGTGGATTGGCAGCTTACGCAAAAGAAAAAGGGTGGGAAATTGTTGGAATCATGAACAATGATATGATTGGAAACATTAAAGGAGTCGATGGTGCTATTGACAACCGTACTTTCCGTATTTTTTCTGAACCTACACCTCCAACAGAAACAGAAAGGCAAAGACGTTCACGTCGTTTTTATGGTGGTGAGGTAGACGGAATCTCACGTCAACTGGCACGTTTTATTCATAAAACTGTCAAAACTTACATGCCAGAGATGAATCCTAAAATGATTTACAGACTAGATCGTTTTGGTCGAGGCGGGCACACAGGCCTTTCAATGATGCTGGTTTCGCAGGAATTAGAATCATGGAAATGCATGAGAACTACACGCAACAACATCAAGACATTCGTACCGAAAACGGTATTGATTATGGTGACAAAATTGAATTTGTCAATTTTGACTATGCAAAAAAGCTAACAGCTGTAAACGCAATTAACCTAGCAAGCATTGCATGGGCACCACCAGCACCTAAAAATGTAAAAATTGGAGGAGCCGTTCAACCTGCAGTAAAGTTTGAATGGGACAAAGTAGATGGTGCAAAAGGATATAAAATTTATTGGAGAGATACAACTTCACCTACTTGGGATCATTTTAAATATGTAGAAGACATTACTAAATTCACCTTAGAAGGAATCGTTGTCGATAATTTTTTCTTTGGAGTTGCTGCAGTCGGTAAAAATGGCCACGAAAGTATTGTAACATTTCCTTCTGGAATTATCAGAAATTAATCATGTCCTCCTTTTCAAATAAAACACAACCTATTGAAAAATAAAGAAGAGCTTTATTTTAAAAACGACAGCCTGTGGCGTACATGGCTGTCCGAAAACTATGATTCTTCTGGTGGAATCTATTTAATATTTTACAAAATAGACACACAAATACCAAGCATGAGGTGGGAAGAAGCTGTGAAGGTAGCTTTATGCTATGGCTGGATAGATTCTACAGTGAAAAGTTTAGGAGATGGAAAAAGGCGACAATACTTTTGCTCGAGAAATCCGAAAAGTGTTTGGAGCGCCCTTAACAAACGCTACATCAAAGAATTAACCGCGAATAACTTAATGCACGATAGTGGTTTTTCGATTATTGAAACAGGTAAGAAGAATGCTTCTTGGACTGCATTAGATGATGTAGAAAAAGGAATTATTCCTAATGATTTGCAAGCTGCTTTCAATAACAATTCAACAGCGTTTAAAAACTACCAAAACTTTGCTCCTAGCTATCGGAAAAATTATTTGTATTGGTTAAAGCAAGCAAAAAGGGAGGCAACGAGGCTAAAGAGAACCGAAGAAATTATTCGATTGTGTGAGGCAAATATAAAATCGAAAGGCGATTGGTAACCTTTTGTCATCCCCCCTGTAAACGGGAACCCATGGTTTTTTAATAGTTCATATTGTCCCTTCGAGTTAAATTCTAGAAAAATTTAGTATCGAGAAGTCTTTTATTTCGAAATTTACTTGTTTTCGATACATTCTGAAACAAGTTCAGAACACTCAAACTGACATAAATTTCTTAAACTGGATTCCCATTTTCATGGGAATGACAAACTATTCTAGTTTGTCAATTAGTTCCAGCAACTCTTTCTTCACCAACGAATATCTTTTCCAAGGCAAAAAATGATTTTCTTTCTGAAGAACAATTGTATCTAAATATTGTTTGTTAAATCTTCCAGTAGAAAATTTAAGATTCTCAAAAGGCACAACAATGTCATCTGTTCCATGAATATGGATTATAGGAACATGCACTCTTTTCCATACATCTTTCAATTTTTCTAGCTCTTTAACATGAGTGAATTTTTCATCTCCTGCCACCCCCATTGCTCCAGGAATCATCCACTTAGTTAATTTCCACTTAGAGATATAGGCAAACCAAAAAACTTTTTCGTTTTCAGGATCAATTGCTGGCGCCAACATTAATACACTTTTCACTTTAGATGTGAACAAACTAGAATATGCCGCAATAGGACCTCCATAGGAATGCCCTAAAACAATTACTTTTTGCTCAGGTAACTGATCGATGATTTCGACAACTACTTCCGTTTGTTTTTTAATGGATGTCTCTGAATTTCCAAAATTTGGAAAACCGTAGCCAGGTCTATCAATACTATACAAGTTCGCTTTGCTTAACAACAGAGAGTCTTGTAAATATTTGTAATAATTATC
>JAESUF010000051.1 GCA_016763215.1 Flavobacteriaceae bacterium | reverse complement strand
TTAAATGAAAAAATTGTAAAGAATGAGATTGTCGCAATCAAAAAAGATCTTAACGAACTAATTGATAATGCTAAAAGAGGATCTTGGGTTCGTTCTGGCTTATGAGTTGCACTAGCTGGGAAGCCTAATGTAGGGAAAAGCTCCTTGCTAAATAGACTTTCCAAACAAGACAAAGCTATTGTGACCGACCTACCTGGAACTACTAGAGATCTTTTAGAAAGTGAGATTGTCTTAGATCATGATTATGACGGAATTAAAGAGTTAGATAATTCACTTCCACCATGGTGGGTGTATATGTTCTATGCAACTATTCTATTTGCGGTTGTTTATTTGGTCAGGTACCATGTCTTAGATGGAGACAATCAGGTGATGGAATATGAGAAATCAGTGGCAGAAGCACGTGTTAAATTGGAAAAATACAAGAAGACTACACCCAATATATTCGATATCAATAGTGCAATATTACTTACAGAAGCTTCAGATTTAAAAAGAGGAAAAGCACTATTTAGTTTAAACTGTACTAGCTGCCATGCCAAAGATGGAGGAGGTGGAATTGGTCCGAATTTAACAGATCAAAATTGGATTCTTGGTGGAGGTTTTAAAAATGTATTTTCTACTATCTACAATGGAGGTAGATCAGGGAAAGGGATGGTGCCCTGGGGTAAAACATTGAAAGGAATAGATGTTCAGAAAGTAGCCAGTTATGTAATGACACTACAAGGAACAACAACAGTCAAACCTAAGAAAGCCGAAGGAGAACTTTGGGAAGAAGAGTAAAATAATACAGAGAGTTAGTTTTTAGTAGTTGATCATGGAAGCACCCAATAACGAAAATTTCAGAGATAGTATTGGTACGATAAACCAAGAAGGAAATCGTTCTTGGGTGTATCCTAAAAAACCGAGGGGAAAATTCTTTAAATACAGAACTTGGGTTAGCTACTTTTTATTAGTATTTCTTTTATCAGCTCCATTTATAAAGATTCATGGGAACCAGTTTTTGATGTTCAATGTCTTAGAAAGACGTTTTAATGTTTTCGGGTTTCCTTTTTGGCCACAAGACTTTCATTTGTTTGTGGTTTCTATGATCATAGGAATTGTATTTGTCACCCTTTTTACAGTAGTTTTTGGACGAATATTTTGCGGTTGGATTTGCCCTCAAACTATTTTTCTTGAAATGGTTTTTAGACGTATTGAATATGCCATTGAAGGAGATAGAGGAAAGCAAATTCGATTAGACAAACAGTCTTGGAATGCAGAGAAAATTCGAAAACGATTGTTGAAATGGTTTATTTTCTTCGTGATTTCGTTTGTAATAGCGAATGTTTTTTTAGCCTACTTAATTGGAGGAGATAAACTACTAAATTATGTGTTTTCGTCTCCGTTAGATCACATAAGTACATTGGTTTCTTTATTAATTTTTACAAGCGTATTTTATTTTGTGTTCGCCTGGTTTCGCGAGCAAGTATGTATTATCGCTTGCCCTTATGGACGATTACAAGGAGTCTTGTTAGATAACCAATCTGTCGTAGTAGCTTATGATTACAAACGAGGAGAGAAAGAAATTGGAAGGGCGAAATTTAAAAAGAATGAAAACCGATTATCTACAGGAAAGGGAGATTGTATTGATTGCAAGCAGTGCGTACATGTTTGTCCAACAGGAATAGACATAAGAAATGGAACGCAGTTAGAATGTGTGAATTGTACAGCTTGTATTGATGAATGTGATGATATGATGGAGAAAGTTGGTTTACCAACAGGGTTAATTCGTTATGCAAGTATTGACAATATTGAAAAGAAAACACCTTTCAAGTTCACAGCTAGAATGAAAGGTTATACAGCCGTTCTAGGGATTTTGACTTTTGTCTTCGTTGGAATGGTCTTTTTAAAAAATGATGTAGAGGCGACTATCTTAAGACTACCTGGTCAGTTATACGAGAAAAAAGAAAACAATATTATTAGCAATGTGTACACTTATAAAGTGATTAATAAAACAAATAAAGAAATTGTAGAGGTGAGTTTTAAGCTTCTATCTCATGATGGAGTTATTAAATTGGTTTCAAGTTCTTCATTTGAAATTTCAAAACAAGGCATTGCAGAAGGTAGTTTGTTTATAGAAATTCCAAAACCACTTTTAAAGAAGGATAAGATTCGACTGAAGATAGGAGTATATAGTAATGATAAACGAATAGAAACAGTAATAACAAATTTCTTAGGGCCAAGAAGTTACCGTTAAAAAACAGAAAACATGAAGATTAATTGGGGAAAAGGTATCGTAATAGCAATTATAAGCTTTGTTAGTTTTATTATGTACTTCGTAATTAGTATGAGTACAAATGAAAAATTTAGACATGATTTAGTTACTGAAAAATATTACGAGAAAGAATTGAATTATCAACAGGTAATTAATGCGACAAAAAATGCCAAATCTTTAAAAGAGGACATTAAGATTATAAAAGATACAAAAGGATTACAAATACAATTACCTAAAATATTTGAGAAAGGAAAAGTTGAAGGAAAAGTATTCCTATATAGACCATCTAATAAACAATTGGATTTCGAAATTCCAATTTCGATAACCGATAATTATTTGCTCGTGCCTGAGAAACGTTTATTGGGTGGTCGTTGGAATATTTCTGTGAATCTAAAATACAATAATAAGGACTACTATTTTTCAAAAAAAATTAATTACTAATGCTGTATACCGCCTTTCTTTTTGGTTTATTAGGAAGTTTTCATTGTGTTGGAATGTGTGGTCCCATTGCTTTTATGCTTCCTATTGATAGATCTTCCAGAATGAAAAGTATTTTCCAAACAAGCCTGTATCATTTAGGTAGGATTTTCTCTTATGCGATGATGGGAGCCTTGTTTGGAATGTTAGGGAAAGGATTTTATTTCTTTGGTGTACAACAGCAATTATCAATAGTAGTTGGGACTTTGATGATTCTCTCTATCATCCTTCCAAAATTATTTCAGAAAGTACCCATTACGAAACCGATTGTAAAGTTTACCAATTCTATAAAAAACAAGTTAGGAGCTTCTTTAAAAAGGAAAGATAGTTCAGCACTTTTTACCATTGGTTTTTTAAATGGATTATTGCCTTGTGGACTGGTGTATATGGCGATTTTTGGAGCATTAATAAGTACAACTTTTTATGAAGGAGCACTCTATATGGCGCTGTTTGGATTGGGGACTGTGCCTTTAATGACGGCAGTTGTTTTGTTAGGGAATATTACAAGTGTCATTAATAGAAGAAAAATTCAACAGTTAATTCCTGTTGTCGTTGTAATTATTGGAGTCCTATTTGTGGTGAGAGGTCTAGAATTGGGAATTCCTTATATGTCACCAAAACCTATATTGACTCTTGTAGGTGCAGGGAGTTGTCATTAGTTTTTTCCTTTCTTCCCCAATATGTAGCCAAAGCCATTCCAGAAAAAATATCCCAAACGCCCCAAAAGGCAGCTAGTAAAGCCATACCACCAAGACCATCAAAGAATTGAAAAATAAGTAATAACCCGAGTCCTCCATTTTGGATTCCTGTTTCGATGGAAATGGTTTTTATCTCTTTTTTTTCTAATCCGAAGCTTTTGGCTGTGTAAAAACCAATAATATAAGCACCAATGTTATGAAAAATAACCAATGCGGCTACTAGATAAATATAATCTAGGAAAATATCGATGTTTTCATAAAAGGCAATGATAATCAAAGCTAAAAAAATAATCATTGAAAAAGGTTTCAATATTTTTTCAATTTTTTTCGCAGCTATTGTATAATAATGGTTGACTAACATTCCCAGTAGTAATGGAACTCCTAAAATCAACAATACTAGTTTAAATAGTTCAAAAGGATCTAATTCAACTGTTTTTAAAATAGTATTTGTTGGCTCATAAAGGCCTCCCCAAAAATGTAGATTAAAAGGAGTCATTACCAAACAAACCAATGTGGCAAAAGCCGTTAAACTTACCGACAATGCTGCATTTCCTTTTGCCATTTTACTGAAAAAATTAGAAACATTTCCTCCAGGGCAAGCAGCAATCATCATCATTCCTAAGGCAAAACTTGGATGAGGTTTAATGATAATAATGGCTAAAAATGTCAAAGCAGGTAAAAGAAAAAACTGCGAAAAAATACCAACCAAAAGAATTTTCGGCTTTTTTAAGAGTCTTTTAAAATCATCGATGTTAATTCCGAGAGCTACCCCAAACATAATAATTGCCAACGCAATGTTTAAAATCCATAATGACTCCGTATCGAAGTTGATGCGGATTTCATCTATGTTTAAATTTGGATCAGTTTTTAAAAGCGTATTCAATAATATTCGCGCCCATTTTCA
>JAESUF010000005.1 GCA_016763215.1 Flavobacteriaceae bacterium | reverse complement strand
CATTAAGGAAAGAAGCCATTAACTCTTTTGGATCTATGAAAATCGACGTTACAGAAGTTGCCAGTTTCTTTCCAAACTATACTAAAATTGATGAAATTGACTTGGATGGGAATCAGAAATCGTTTACACGGTTTCCAAATGAAAATAAGTATGTTCTCTATTCAAATGTTTACAATCTAACGGACCAAGAATATGATTTGTTAGAAAAAAACTATGTAGAAATTAAACGTTTTGAAAGATTTAATATTTATGTTTCCATATATAAGGCAAGAGGTTTAAGCAATTAAGTATGCGTATGAAACCGTTATTGCATTTTGAAGATGAATGTCCATTTTTTTTATTCATATTTTTCCTACTTTTGCTTTTCAATAAACAACTAGATTATATAGATGAAAACAGTTCAGTTTCGTGAAGCCATTTGTGAGGCAATGAGTGAAGAGATGCGTAGAGACGAAAGTATCTACCTGATTGGAGAAGAAGTTGCAGAATACAACGGTGCATACAAGGCAAGTAAAGGAATGTTAGATGAGTTTGGCGCCAAGCGTGTAATTGATGCACCTATTGCAGAACTAGGTTTCGGTGGAATCGCTATTGGTTCTGCTATGAATGGCAACAGACCTATTGTTGAATACATGACTTTCAACTTTGCTTTAGTTGGAATCGATCAGATTATTAACAATGCAGCAAAGATCAGGCAAATGTCTGGAGGTCAGTTTAATTGCCCTATTGTTTTTAGAGGTCCAACAGGTTCTGCTGGTCAATTAGGAGCAACCCATTCACAAGCTTTTGAAAACTGGTTTGCGAATACTCCAGGATTAAAAGTAGTAGTCCCTTCAAATCCGTACGATGCTAAAGGTTTGTTAAAAGCTGCAATCCGTGACGATGATCCTGTTATCTTTATGGAGTCGGAACAAATGTATGGGGATAAGATGGAGATTCCAGAAGGAGAATATATCATCCCTATTGGTGTTGCAGATATTAAAAGAGCAGGAACAGATGTAACTGTTGTCTCTTTTGGTAAAATCATCAAAGAGGCATACAAAGCAGCTGATGAATTAGCAAAAGAAGGTATTTCTATTGAAATTATCGACTTAAGAACAGTGCGTCCAATGGATCATGCTACTATTGTTGAGTCTGTAAAGAAAACCAATCGTTTGGTTATTTTAGAAGAAGCTTGGCCTTTTGGTAGTGTTTCTTCGGAAATAACATTTAGAGTTCAAGACGAAGCATTCGATTATTTAGATGCTCCAATTAAAAGAATTACTACTGCAGATACACCGGCACCTTACTCACCTGTATTATTAGAAGCTTGGCTTCCTAATAGTGGAGATGTAGTGAAAGCTGTAAAAGAAGTATTATACAAATAAATCGCACATTTTTGCGTTATATGACTTCATCGGCATAAATGTTGATGAAGTCTTTTTTCTTATGAAGAAATTTCTATTCGTTTCCCTACTATTTTTTTATGTAGGAACCAACTTTGCTCAAACCAAAGTTAGAGGTTATGTTTTTGATGAAGACGGCAAACCTCTTGCTTATGCTAATATTCTATTCAAAGGTTCTATTGAAGGAACAACGTCTGATGAAAATGGGCTCTTTTACTTAGAATCTAAAAAGACCTGGAAAAAGCTAGTGGTCTCTTTTATTGGATTTCAAAGCATTGAGATGGATCTCCTAAAGAGAACAAATTACAATCTGAAGTTTACATTAAAAGAAGATTCCAATACACTAAATGAAATTGTTATTGTTACAGGAAAACTATCCAAAAAGAACAATCCAGCAATAGACATTCTTCGTAAGATTTGGGAACGAAAACGAAAAAATGGTGTCAAGCAATTCAAGCAATACCAATACAACAAATACCAAAAAGTAGAATTTGACTTAAACACAATTGATAGCGCCTTTAAGAAAAAAAGGTTGTTTCGAGGAATGGAATTTGCTTTTAAAAACATAGACACCTCCGAAATTACAGGAAAAACATACCTTCCTGTTTTCTTAAATGAATCGGTAACTCAAGTCTATGGAGACAATATTTTAAAGAAAGAAAAACAAGTTTTAAAAGGAAATAAAAATTCAGGTTTTAGCAACAATCAAGCTATTATCGATTTTATTGACGACTTGTACTCTGACTATGATATCTATGATAATTACATCAAATTCTTTTACAAGAGTTTTGTAAGTCCTTTGTCTAAAACCGGAATTGCCAACTATAATTACTATTTAGCGGATAGTTCATTTATAGACAATAAATGGTGTTATAATATTATCTACTATCCAAGGCGTAAAAACGAATTGACTTTTAAAGGTGATTTTTGGGTAAACGACACCACTTTTGCTATTAAGGAAATTAATATGCAAGCTTCAAAAAATGCAAATATCAACTGGGTAAAAGACATTTATATAGAGCAAGAATTTGACATTCTAAACGATTCTGTCTTTTTATTAAAAAGAGATTATTTCTTATCTGATTTTGCATTGAACAAACGGGAGAAGTCAAAAGGACTCTACGGGAAAAGAACAACCCTGTTTAACAACTATGAATTTAACAAACCTCTAGATCCAAAATTCTACGACAAAAGACAGTACGATTTTGACAACAGCATCAACAATCAACCCGATGAGTTTTGGGAAGCCAATCGGTTGGAAAAACTAAACAAGGATGAGCAAGGAGTCTACAAGTTGTTAGACACTTTAAAAACAGTTCCTAAGTTTAAGCGAATCTATAGTTTGATTGCTACATTTTCTTCTGGGTATTATGAATTTGACAATTTAAATTTCGATTATGGTCCTATCTTTTCAACTTTTGGATTTAACGATGTAGAAGGACTTCGAGTTAGAACGGGTGGTAGAACCTATTTTGGATACAATGATCCATGGAGAGTTCAAGCCTATACTGCATACGGATTTAAAGACAAAAAATTCAAATACGGATTTCAAGGGAAAGTAATTCTTGATAAAAAAAGCAGGTTAATTATTTCTGGTGGAAATCGTAGAGATGTAGAACAAATTGGAGCCTCCTTAACTGCTTCTACAGATGTTTTAGGAAGAAGTAATGGTTCTTCATCTATTGTTGGAACAGGATCCAATGACAGGCTAACCAACATTAACTTATCTATGGTTAGCGTACTCGCAGAACCATTTAGAAATTTGGAAGTGAGTTTGTCCGGTACTTATAAAACATTGCGTTCGGCTTCACCAACGTTTAGTCTGGATTATAATGATCCTAGCTCACCTACTGGAATCTCATCGAAAATAAAACAATTTGAAACCATTTTCTCTGCCTCTTACTATCCTGGCAGAAAGGTATCGGGTACCGGAGTAGAAAGAATAACCAATACCGATAAATTACGAAGCGTCTTCTTACAAATCACAAAAGGAAGTAAAGGAATTTTAAATGGAGATTTCGATTATACAAAAGTTCAGTTCTCCTATACACAACCTTGGTTTATAGGCGGATTTGGAAGATTACGAACCTCATTTGAGGCTGGAAAAACGTTTGGAGAAGTTCCATTAGGACTCTTAAGTATTGTTCCAGGAAACCAGACATTCTTTGCGTTTTTCAATACCTTTAATCAGTTAGATTTTTATGAATTTGTGACAGACACCTATGCTTCTTTTCATTTAGAACATAATTTTAACGGTCGACTCTTTGCGAGAATTCCATTGTTTAGACGTTTAAATTTAAGAACTATTGTCGGATTTAGAGCGGCCTGGGGTCAGTTGTCAGATAAAAACCGTTTGTTGAATACCACCAATAATCCATCACAAATTATGTTACAAGCGCCAGACGGAAAACCCTACTATGAATACAGTATTGGTATTGGAAACATTCTAAAAGTATTGCGAGTAGATTTCAATTTTAGAGGGAACTACCTAGACAATCCAGGAGCACGTAAGTTTGGAATCACCTTTGGAACTGGGTTTAATTTTTAAAAATAGGTAATAGGTGAAATTAAATTCCCTAACCCCTAACATCTCTTTTCTCTACTCTTGTTTCTTTTCTTTCTAATCCTTAGTCTCTAGTAAACATACACAACAGCATCCACATACCCTTGAATATTTAGTCGTACTTGATTTCCTTGTGTTCTAAGATTTCGAATATCAAAACGCACCACCCTATTCTGAGACGAAGTACAGGTTGTTCCTACAGTTGCCACCAACCGCAAACTTCTTTCTGGCGAATCGGGATCAGAGACCGTTCCAGAACCGATTAAATCGAATCCAACATCAGCAACATCGCAAGCGTTGCTTACAGACACGTTCATCAACAAGCAATCTCCGTCTACTACAACAGATCGTATGGTAAATTCACCCGTACTGATCGCATGGGCATAAAAATCGGGACTTTTAACAGCTCTTGGGCCACAAGTAAGTGTAATTTCACCTACATCGCAACTCAATAAAAATAAGACCATAAGGCCAAAAAGGGTGTTTTTAAAATTCATCTCTCTGTTGTTGAAGTATAAAACTAAAGATTAAATCTCCAACATCAAATAAATTGGACAAGAAATCACTATTTTGTATTTTTGCAACCCAAATAAAAAATATGAAAACATTCGACGTTTTAATAGAGATCCCTAAAGGAAGTAGAAATAAATATGAGTATGATTTTGAGCTGAAGAAAATTCGTTTCGACCGAACACTTTTCTCATCGATGATGTATCCAGCGGATTATGGTTTTATCCCAGAAACATTGGCTTTAGATGGAGATCCTTTAGATGTATTGGTCTTAGGAACACAACCTACGTTTCCGATGTGTGTGATGGAAGTAAAACCGATTGGTGTGTTTCATATGGCTGATGAAAAAGGGCAAGATGAAAAGGTAATTTGCGTTCCTATTTCCGATCCTACTTGGAATCGTTTGAATGATTTGAATGATCTGAACGTCCACTTGAAAAGAGAAATCACACATTTCTTTCAAGTCTATAAAGATTTAGAAAAAAAGAAAGTTGATGTTGGTGGATGGGGAGATGCAAAAGAAGCCTATGACATCTTTGAAAAATGTGTTGAACGCTACGAAAACAGTGAGCACAAAACAAATGGTAACTTCACCATCTAGACAAGATTCACCTACCGATAACACAAACCCTTTCATATTCAATATGAAAGGGTTTTTCTATTCGAGTCGATTTTATTACTTTTGCGCAGCAAATTAACAAAAAAACAAACTTTATAGAATATGGGATCAATGATGATTTATATGCCAATAGTAGCCGCATTAATCGGTTTAGCTTACATGGCAATCAAAAAATCTTGGGTAATGAAACAAGATGCAGGTGATGGTAAGATGAAAGAAATTTCTGACCACATCTATGAAGGTGCTTTGGCTTTCTTAAAAGCTGAGTATAGACTTTTGGCAATATTTGTTGTTGTTGTAAGTATTTTACTATTTATTGTCTCTACAGTTGTACCATCAACACATTGGTTAATTGTTGTCGCATTTATCTTAGGAGCTGTTTTTTCTGCATTTGCAGGAAACATGGGAATGAGAATAGCAACCAAAACCAATGTTAGAACTACACAAGCAGCTCGTACGAGCTTACCAAACGCATTAAAAGTATCTTTTGGCGGTGGAACCGTAATGGGATTAGGAGTTGCAGGTTTAGCCGTTTTAGGCTTAACAACGTTCTTCATCTTTTTCTATCAGTATTTTATGGGTGGTGCATCAGGTGTTTTTTCAACAGATAAAATGACCCTCGTTTTAGAGACCCTTGCTGGTTTCTCTTTAGGAGCAGAATCTATTGCCTTGTTTGCAAGAGTTGGTGGAGGAATCTACACAAAGGCTGCCGATGTTGGAGCAGATTTAGTAGGGAAGGTTGAAGCAGGTATTCCTGAAGATGATCCACGTAACCCTGCTACAATTGCAGATAATGTTGGAGACAATGTTGGAGATGTTGCTGGAATGGGAGCAGATTTATTCGGATCCTATGTAGCAACTGTACTCGCTGCAATGGTATTAGGAAACTACATTATTGATGTGAACGATATTGATATTTTTAAAGGATTTGGAAGTATCGGACCTATCTTATTACCAATGTCTATTGCTGGTGTTGGAATTATTATCTCTTTGTTAGGTACCATGTTGGTGAAAATAAAATCTAACGACGCTAAAGAGCCTCAAGTAATGAACGCTTTAAACAGAGGAAACTGGTTTTCAATTGCTTTAGTTGCGGTTTCTTGTTATGGTTTAGTTACTTGGATGTTACCAGAAACAATGAAAATGAATTTCTTTGAAACTGGAGGTAATATATTAAAAGACATTTCTTCTTTAAGAGTATTTGGAGCAACAATTATTGGATTAATTGTTGGTGCAGTTATTTCTTCAGTAACTGAATACTATACAGGTTTAGGTAAAAAACCAATCTTAAATATTGTTCAAAAATCTGCAACAGGAGCAGGAACAAACATCATCGCTGGTTTAGCAACAGGTATGATTTCTACATTTCCTACAGTAATTTTATTTGCTGCAGCAATTTGGTCTTCTTATGCTTTTGCAGGATTTTATGGAGTTGCAATGGCTGCTTCAGCTATGATGGCTACAACTGCAATGCAGTTAGCTATTGATGCTTTCGGACCTATTGCTGATAACGCAGGTGGAATCGCTGAAATGAGCGAACAAGATCCTATTGTTAGAGAACGTACAGATATTTTAGATTCAGTAGGTAATACAACTGCTGCAACAGGAAAAGGTTTTGCAATTGCTTCTGCGGCATTAACTTCATTAGCACTTTTTGCTGCTTATGTAACCTTTACTGGAATTGACGGAATTAACATCTTTAAAGCACCCGTTTTAGCCATGTTATTTATTGGAGGAATGGTTCCTGTAGTATTCTCTGCCTTGGCAATGAATGCTGTTGGTAAAGCTGCTATGGAAATGGTATACGAAGTAAGACGTCAGTTTAGAGAGATCCCTGGAATTATGGAAGGTACTGGGAAACCAGAATACGATAAATGTGTTGAAATTTCGACCAAAGCTTCTCTAAGAGAAATGATGTTACCTGGTTTACTAACTATCGGATTTCCATTAGTAATTACGTTTGTTCCAATGATTTTTGGAATGGATAATATGATGATTGCTGAAATGTTAGGTGGTTATATGGCTGGTGTTACTGTAAGTGGTGTTTTATGGGCTATCTTCCAGAACAATGCTGGTGGTGCATGGGACAACGCTAAGAAATCTTTCGAAGCTGGAGTAATGATTAATGGAGAAATGACACACAAAGGATCACCTGCACATGAAGCTGCAATTACGGGAGATACTGTTGGAGATCCATTTAAAGAT
>JAESUF010000050.1 GCA_016763215.1 Flavobacteriaceae bacterium | reverse complement strand
TAGTTTTCACTGGTATAGCAATGCCCCAAATTTCTGGTACTGAGATCGTAAAACTTACACAGACCGAAACTCAATTTGTAATGGTGACATCTTTTTCAGAGTATGCCATAGAGAGTTTTGAATTAAATGTTATTGATTATCTATTAAAACCTGTGTCTATTGAACGATTTACCAAAACTATTGAGCGTTTTAAAGTAAGTAAAAAAGCAACTAGTTCTAATGATGAAAGAATGTCTATTCATCCTTCATTTTATATCAAAGAAGGCGATGAATTTGTAAAAGTATTGGTTGAAGATATCGATTACATTGAGGGAATGAAAGATTATGCTAAAATTGTTTGTGGTAAAAATTACTATTTAGCGTTAAAAACATTAAAATCTATTGAAGAAAAATTACAGCCTTTTGATTTTATTAGAATTCATAAATCGTTTGTAATCCCTTTAAAAAAAGTAGCACAATACAATAGTAAATGTATTTTAATTAATTCTCGCGAAATTCCAGTTGGGAGCAGTTATCGTAGCTTTTTAAAAAAATATCTTGAAGATCATAAATTGTAAATAATCCCACTACTCATCTATTTTATTTTGATTTATAGGCGTTGCCTTCGATTTTTTCTTAAACACGCTATCCGGATTTATAAAATAATAACTGACAAACTAAGGCATACTAACCAATTGAATGTATCTTTATAAACAAACAAAATTCAATCCATGAAATCGTCAAATCCACTTGTATTCGCTTTCTTATTTATTTCACTGATTTTCACGAATACGACCTATGCACAAAAGGCACAAGAAGAACTAACTACATCAGAAAAAAAAATCACGATTGATGCCATTAGTGCAAAACTACAAGGTACCTATGTTTTTCCTGAGGTAGCAAAAGCAATGTCTAGTTTGATTCATGAAAATTTTAAAAAAGGAAATTATAGTTCATTAAAAAAGCCACATGATTTTGCAAATCAATTAACCACAGATTTAGTTTCGGTGAGCAACGACAAGCATATCAGAGTTAACTATAGCCCTAGGAGGCATACTCCACAGAATACTAACAAAAGTACACCTGAAGACAGTATCAATAGGATCAATAGATATATCAATGGGTTAAAACGAAATAATTTTGGTTTTAAAGAACTAAAAATACTTGATGGAAATATTGGGTACTTAGATCTAAGAAGCTTTTCAGATGCTAGATATGGCAAACAAATTGCGGTCTCTGCCATGAATTTCCTAAGCAATAGTGATGCTATCATTATAGACCTAAGAAAGAATGGTGGTGGAAATCCAAATATGATTCAGCTAATAACAAGTTATTTATATGGTAGTGAACCTATACATCTAAATACATTTTATTGGAGACCTACAGATAGCTATTCTGAAACTTGGACCTTACCAACGGTTGAAGGAGAAAGAAGTCCAAATACACCTGTATATGTTTTAACCAGTAAACGTACGTTTTCTGCTGCGGAAGAATTTAGTTACAATTTAAAAAACCTAAAAAGAGCGACCTTAATAGGAGAAACTACTGGTGGTGGAGCCCATCCAGGAGGTCCGGTACAGGCGACAGAAAAGTTTACTGTTTGGGTTCCTTCTGGCAGAGCTATAAACCCAATAACAGAAACAAATTGGGAAGGAGTTGGTGTTGTTCCACATATAAACACTCCTTCTGACAAAGCCCTTGAAGTTGCTCAGATTAAAGCGATTGAATCCTTAATGGAAACGACAAAAGACACTAAGAAAATCGAGTATTATCGTTGGGAACTAGCCACTTTAAAATCACGAATAAACCCTATAGTTTTAGAGAGCACTAGAATTAAAACCTATCTAGGTTTGTATAAAGAAAGACGTATTAGTACGGAGAATAATAGGCTCTATTATCAAAATGGTTCTGGCAAAAAATATGAGCTCCTTCCATTGAGTGAACATGTATTTGTATTGAAAGGCAGGCCTGCGTTTAGAGTGAAATTTATTTTAGAAAAAGAGGAAGTCGTAGAGTTAGAAGTTTATTCCAATAATGGATATTCCAACATCATTGGTAAGACAAACAATTAAAGATCGAAACAACACTTTATAAAAATTAAATAGTGCTTTTTTACGATTGTAATCGTGTAGCTTATTGGCATATCAATCCATACACATTTCTACTTCGCTTCTCTCCTGTTTTTGACAAGTAGGTCTGCTAGGCTTTTACTCAAGCTCAAGTTACATAACACAAGACTAGTATGCTATGCAACTTGTTAAAACTGCTATGAGTTCACTCATTTATTGTTTTACCAAAGTTTGCAAAGACCCTTTGCCAATAGATGATCTGGGTAAAACCTAAAGTTCTATTTTCTAAATGATTTAAAACAATCGTCCGCCATATGGGTTATTATTTCTGTGTGTAATTTCTGCTTTCGTGAGTACTGGAAGACCTATCGACTTTCGCTTTTTATTTACAGTCGATGCATCTACTTTTCCTGGATGATATCCATAAATACTTTTTCCAGTTTCGCGGATAGATTTAAAGTCTTCGAATTGTGCCCAAAAACTAGGAGAGATGGTACCCTCTTTAATTTCATTATCGATGAAGGGTTTAAAATAGTTCCACACCCAATTTTTCTTCCCATAATACCCGCGTTGATGCCAAAGCAATAACCAACCCTCTTTTTGCCAGCCATAATCTCGCGTAATATCCATCAAAGAAACAAGGTTTAGGCTATCTGTATAGCGCTTTATTTTTAACTTATATTCTTCATGTACTTTGGATACTTTCGGAAATAATATGGATTGATATTTTCTTCGTGCTACACTATCTTTTGGGGCTTGCGACTTTAAAAACCCTTCATAGGCTTCTTCTTTTTCCGCATCAGAAACACCAAAATGATAATCATTTATTTTTCGCGAAAATTGGTCCCGGTTTATTAGTTCCTGAATTTTAAAATAAGCCATTGGATTTTCAAGATTCTTGTAATATTTTGACAAGTACACAGGATACTTTAGTAGTATTTTAGTTGCACACCTTTGATATATTTCATTTTCAGAAAATTTTAAAATACTTTTCTTTTCTACTTTCTTTGTCTGGATTGCTTCAATAATCCATTTTTCACAAGACGTTTTATTGTTTAATTGAGCAGCACAGTTTGCGGCATATAAATAGTCACCAATAGAGTTGTCGCTATGTAATGCAAATGCTTCTTCATATAAAGAGAGTGCTTTTTTAGCATCCTTTAGTTCTTTTGCTCGATGTGCATTTAATAACAAGTCTGCGTGTTTAACAAAATTGATTTGAGCACCGCAAACAGTAATAAAAAGAAGACAGGCCGTTGTAATTATTTGTTTCATATTAGTATCGTTTAATGATTATATGGCAAATCTAATCTGTTTGTTTCTGAACTTAAATGAACTAAAAATGAAGATTTTATAATGAAAACTGAAAAAACTGAATGAAAACTGAAAATTGAGCGACAAGACATTCTTATTTGTATTTTTGAATTTTTAAATCAATGAAAAAACGCAGTAGCATCGTCATTTTATTATCATTCCTAATTTTGGGAGGACTCATTATATGGCAAATAAAACACCTAAAGGAATCCCATAAATTAAAGGCTGAAATTGAGCAACAACAAATGAAAGTTGCCTTGATGCAAAGTGCAATAGAATTGCGAAAAGCAGAAGATAATGATGACGAATTACAAACAGATTTTCAAAAAACAAATGCCTTAACAAATACTATTTTACGTAAGAATTTTAAAAAATTCAATCAAGAGATACGCTGGGGGTTTTACAATGGATTAGGTGAACCTATTGATGGATTGAACGATGAAATAAAGAACATTGAATTAGTCCGCTCATCACTTAAAGTGTGTATTTCTTGTTTGATAATGATTGAAATACTCGACAAACCGACAGAAAATGAAATAGATAGTAGTCTCCCTAGGGAACGTGGGTATATATTAGACCAAACACCTGCCCAAATGAGAGATATGCAAGGGTTGGATGCTGCCAGTCTTCGTTATATCCATGTCTACAGTAGACCAACAGGGATGAGTTTGACATCCTATATTATTCCGGGTATATTTTTAATAGCTCTTTCTTCTTTATTTATATGGTTGTTTTTTTTAAACAACAAGCAAAGTAAATTGATCAAACAAAAAAATGAGTTTGTAAATCATTTGTCACATCAATTTCAAACGCCTCTTTCTTCTATAAAATTAAGTGCTAATTTACTCTCTAAAAAAGAAACTACAAATCAAGATGAGTTAGTTCAGATTATACAAATTGAAAGTAGCCGGTTAGAAAACCATATTAAAACAATATTACATTGGGTAAAGTCTGATGCCGATCGATTGCATATTTTTAAAGAAAAAATTAGTGTAACTGATATTATCGAACGGTCATTAAAACAAATGAAACCTGTTTTTTTAACCAACAATACAATCGTTAATTTCATCCCTCCTGAAGAAGAACTTCATATTCTGGCAGATGTCAATCATTTACAGTTAATGCTTTTCAATATTTGGGAAAATGCTATAAAACATAACAAAAACGCTATTAGCTTGAAGGTAGATTGTACGGCTAATGAAGCTTATATTTGTATTAGCACTACAGATAATGGTGTTGGATTCCAAAAAAATAGTGTTCCCGAAAAATTCAAAGGTCTAGGATTGGCATATATCAATAAGATTATGATAGAGCATCATGGTACTATGAAATTAAAGAGTACGACTAACCAAGGACTAGCGGTTCATTTAAATTTTCCAAACAATGATTAATATTCTTTTAGTAGAGGACGATAAAAGTTTTGGGTATGTGTTGAGTGAATATATGCAACTAAAAAAAATTAATGTCAAATGGGCAAAAACAGAGAAAGAAGCATTTGAAATGCTTAAATCTTCTCCTTTTGACCTAGCTATTCTAGATATTAATTTGAAGCAAGCTAGTGGTTATGATATTGCTAAAGTGATTCGAGAGGAATACAAATCAATGCCTTTTATCTTTTTAACGGCTAGAGATTTAAAAGTTGATCAACTTAAAGGGTATCAATTAGGCGCAGAAGAATATGTTACCAAACCTATAGATGAGGAAATCTTGTTGGCTAAAATAGATGCTATTATCACTCGTAGAAATCAGACCAAACAGTCTGCAAGTGAAAAACTTACTTGGAAAGATATTTCATTGCATAAAAATAAGCGAGAGCTTACTGTAAGAGAGACTATCTTTCAGCTTACTGAACGTGAATGCTTATTAATGGTTGCTTTACTTTCGCAACCAGAAACTTTAGTAGAACGCAACGTTATATTACAAAACCTATGGGAAAGTCAAGATGAATTTTCTAGAAACTCTATGGATGTATATATTTCACGCTTGCGCAAGTATCTTTCTGAAAGTGAAATTACAATTAGAAATGTACACGGAAAAGGTTTTGTGCTGGAATAACTAAATGTAGTGTATAATTATTTTGAATAATTTAGACACACATTTCACGCCTCCCCTACAGCTCAACAAATGTCACAACAGTGAGTCTATCGAATTACCTAGTGACTCATCTCTAGAAGATTCTACGAAGCCTTTTCTATCAATTTAAGAATGTAAAGAAGACAGTACAACTCCCGAACAAACTAAATTGCTCAGGGTTTGTATTGTCGCTCCCTATTTTATTCTCTTTTTCTATTGTCTTTGGAGTTTTTATCTATTAATTTATAATAGGGGTCAATCCCTACTTCTAAAGGTTTTTGATCTACAATTAGGGTAATTTTGTTATGAATAGCCGTTATCTTGTGTTTTTTCAAATACAAGGTTTTAGTTTTAGTTCCTTCTTCAGAAAGTCCAAAAACACCTATATCAATATAATCGGCCAAAGGCAATGATAATAAGGGCTCTTTAATGTTCTTAACAGTGTAACTTAATGTTTCACCGTCCTGATCATTATACATAGGATTCCCTTTGCCATCTGTTCTGTATTTACGAACATTAAAAGAAAATTCTACTTGATATTTTCCGTTATCTAACAATTTTGAAGAAAATCCAGTACTTGTATTATCATACAACGTGATGGTTTCAAACATGTCTTTAATCACATATTTTAAGGAGTCTGGTGTGTTGTTTTTAATTGCAGCAACTAGATCAATAGACGTTGGATATGGCGGTTCTTGAAATTTATTTTTTTCTAAAAACTGTCGTAGCACTTCATTTAACTT
>JAESUF010000049.1 GCA_016763215.1 Flavobacteriaceae bacterium | reverse complement strand
TTGAGAGTATTGCACCTTCACCTAAAAAGTGAACATTAGGGCAAAATGTTTGATCTAAAATAAAAACTGGATCGATCGCAATTTCACCTGTTTTAGTTTTACGCACTTTGCTTAAAACATCTTTTAATTGTAAAAGGTCTGGAACTTCAACTCTAGGATTTGTTGGGATCTCAGCAATGATGTACGGAATTGCATCTTGGCTAGCAACTTTATCTAAAACGATATCAATACTTTGCACCATATCATTCCCTCCATCTACTGGTAAATCTAACACTTCAACATTCTCAATACAAGCAGCAACTCTTCTTGCTTGGTCATTTGTACCACCATAACAATTAGGAGGTACTACAATTTTGATATCTTTTCCTTTGTGTTTTTCTAATGCATCGTGAATTAATCCCATTAAAATTGCATACTGAATAGACAATCCACTCGAAGCAACTATTGCTTTTGTGTTTGAACCTGTAATCGTTGCAATTGAATCTAAGACATCTTTCTTATCTGTCTCAACCCTGTCATGAACTTCAATTGAAGATTTCTCTGTTAGCTGTTTTAAGGCAATAAGAGAATTTGCTGGTGTCATTGCAATTGTCTCTCTTCTTCTGACATGTTGAATTTCTGATACATAGTTCTCATTTTGCTCACCATTGACTAACAAAACACTTCCTAAGTGACCATAGTTGTTAAGATAAAAGTCAATAGTTGAGTTCTGATCAATCGCATCTATTTCATCTTGTTCAGAAATAAAGATGGTGCTTCCGTCAAACTCAGAAATAATCGCTCCTTTCGCTACTTTCTTTAACTCAAATTTATATCCATAAACACTCTTGAGTATCTCAACATCAAAAGCGTCTGGTAATTCACCTGTATAAATGATTTGCGTGTTCTTATTCTCTAATACATTTTTTCGCAGGATTGACAAAACAGGAATCGTCTTTGATGAAAAACTGATGACGTTTTTTGCTTTTAAATTATTTAGGTGAGCAATTCCCCATTCAAGCACACAAGATAATGGATGACCTAATCGAATATAATCGTAGGCTGTAGGTAATTCATTGAGTGCAGACGGTTCATAATTATTACTAGAAAATAAAGTTTCAAACTGTTCTAGAAATTGAGTTTTCGCTAACTTCTCATCATAAATATCTAATCGATGGGTCGTTAAATTCAACCAACTAGTTGGCCTGTTTTCTAATACCTCTTTAATATAATCTAGCCATTTATTGCCCTCCATAATTATCACCTTTAGATAGGCTAGCAAGATACATTAATTAGTTTTTTTAAAAATGTTTCAAGGTCTTTTTGTTACATTATCTGTAAAGAATTTATGTCCTAGAAATTTTCTCAAAATTTCATTAATCTATTCCATGGCAATGCTTAGGTCAGACCAGTATTTAACTGTTAGTATAAGTATAGTAGCGGAATTTAAACCCTTAGTTGTTTCGAACTATTACTAAACTTGGATTGAAGCACTAAACTGCTATTACGCTTCTATTTTGTTAGGTCCTTTTTCATCTCATGCTAGGTTTTCTTGCTTTTAAGTCCAAATAACTTTATCCTATTACATTTTTCTACAATTCAGGTTGTTAGTTCTGCAACTTTGTATTGTAATAAAAAATAAATATTTCGATTGAGTAGCTACTATCGGTTTTACAATTACAAAGGCGGAATCCGAAAAGCTTGTTTTAAATAGAGTAGGAAAAATTTAATAAAAATTATAATAATATGGCTGCAATTGGTATAAATGTAAATAAAGATGGTATTTGGTCTGTGTTTTTGGATAAATATGAGTGGACTGCTCTTAAAGCAGAAGGTAATAATGTTACTAAAATTCATGATGAATGGAATTATAGTCAGCCTATAAAAGGTGATTTCAAATTTGTGGCAACTGCAGTAGGCACTAAGGTCGTCAATTCTGAAAATCAAGCTTGGGTTATAAAGCAGAAAAATGGGGTTTATTACTTATTAACTTTAGACTATAAACCTATAACGAGTAGTAACGGAACTACTGGATTTGTTTTGACAGGGCGTGGAGCAACTTTCGGTTCTGAAATTCTTTCGCCTTCACTTAATAAGGTTCAATTTTCTCAAGGAAATATGAAAGGTGTTTTTTCAGTTGAACAAGGTTAAAAATATGGTGGCTGACCGAAAAATAAGGTTAGCCACTTTTTTATTGATATTTGTAATTCTGACTAGCATCAAGATTACATTTTGATTATTCGTTGTATGTAAGTCCTGTTTTTCTGACCAAAATCGTTCAACCCACAATATTGTCATTTGTTAAGGTTATTCTGAAGAATTGGACATAATGTGTTTGTATATGGTTTGTTCCGGTTAAAATTTTTAAAACCAACATTTTGGCGAAATCGAACTGCAACCGTGCTGAGCCAATTACTTTAGTTTAATGAATAGCAGGTAGAATGTAGTCTTCGAGGATTTCAATTGCCTTCACAGTTAAAGCATAATTTCCACCCGTAAAAACTACTACTGTATTTAATTCAGGAAGTATTATAACTTCCTGTCCCCCCCAACCTACTGCATGATACATGCTGATTTTTTCAGTTGACTGATTGTAGGGTTTTAACCACCATGAATACGAATAATCATGAATTCCGGAAGCGTGTCCTGCTATGTCAATATTCGTATTATTTGAATATGGAGAGGAACTTTTTTCAATCCATTGTTTGGATATAATTTGGGCATCATTATAAATTCCATTATTTAAGTACGTAGCACCAATTTTTACCATATCTCTTGGTGTCATCTCCAAGCCACCACCTGATTCAATAACGCCATTATCAAATCGAAGAGTCCAATTGGCAGAGTCAATTTTTAATGGTATGAATATATTTTCTTCAGAGAATTTATCAAGTCCAATGTGTGATGCATTTTTGATGATTTCCCCTAATAGTATTGTATTTCCACCTGAATAGTTGAAAGTAGTTCCAGCATTATGGATCAGAGGTTTCTCTAAAATATATGTAATAGGATCTTTATCTTGATACCAAATACCAACAATATCATTTGATTCACTGCCTAAATCAGCCCATTCTAAACCTGAAGTCATGGTTAACAGATGCTCAATAGTTATTTTTTCTTTACCATTCGTTTTCAAATGTTGGTGATTGGGTAATAATCAAAAATAGATT
>JAESUF010000048.1 GCA_016763215.1 Flavobacteriaceae bacterium | reverse complement strand
GGATCTCAAAATTTTGCAAGCGGTGTAGATCCATTGGTTGTTGAATTCTCTGTGGGTTCTATTTATGATTTATATACTGGAGATTTAGATAATGATGGTGATATAGATATTGCAGGAATGGATTCAGACAATGGATTATTTTGGCTGGAAAATGAAGGTTCTCAGAATGTTCGTTTTTTAACAAAACATACGATTGATGCCGCTACTTCTTTTACAACAAACACCACTAAAAGTGTCTTTATTGCAGACATTAATGCCGATGGATTTCTTGATATTTTAACTGGAACTTCTGATGATAAGACCGTTGCTTGGTATCAAAATGATGGAACCGCTATCCCTTCTTTTAGCAAACAGACAATTAGTAGTACCTATGCAATTCCTTACCATGTAGTTGCTGGCGATATTGATGGCGATGGCGATATGGACGTCATAGCTGCATACCGTGATAATCCTGCCGATGGTGGAGCATCATGGGAAGATGCAGTTATTTTATACGATAATAATGGTACTCAATCATTTACACCGTACACTATTATTCAAGAAGATTTTTCTAATGGCTATGACAAGATCCAAGAAGTCACCAGTGTGAATGCTTCAGATATAGATGATGATGGAGATCTAGATATTTTGGTTACCTCTAGCGGAGACACTACACTATCATGGTTTGAAAATGTAGACGAATTGAAAGTTGTATCGATAGCACCTGCTCATTTTGAAAACTTTGTCGCTGTAGATGCCAATATTGTTCTTAACTTTAATTTCAATGTAAAAGGAGCAGCCACCAATGCCAATCATATTTCGGTAGTTGGGAGTAAAACGGGAGAAATCAGCGGTAGCTTATTAGGTGACAACTCGAAGACGCTCACTTTTGATCCAACCACAAATTTTAAACCAGGAGAAGTAATCACCCTAACGCTTTTACCAGCTTTAGAACCTACAGCAAATACGATCACTTTTCGTACTCCAGTGCAATTTCAATTTACGGTTGGAGGCGATGCCAATCCGTCACTTACGGTAGTGACTCCAGAGCGAGTGGTCTTAGATAATACGACTAGCGGATTAAAAGACATTTTTACCATAGACATTAATGGCGATGGACTTTTAGACATCATATCGGCATCAGAAACAGACAACTCTATTAACTGGTATAAAAATAATGGAGACGATACTTTTACAATAAACAACATTGCTAGTAATGTTTCGGGAACGGTAACAGTATCCGCAGCCGACATGGACAATGATGGCGATATAGACATACTTACCGTAGCGGCTACAGGCGGACAAATAACCTGGTATGAAAATAATGGAAGTGAAAGCTTTGCTGCTAATGCAATTACCGAACTAGTAGTCGGTGGAAATAATATTATTCCAGCCGATGTTAACAACGATGGTTTTTTAGACATTGTGGTAAGCTCTTCCTCTAGCAGTGTAGGGCTAGTTTGGTATCAAAATGATGGTGTAGCAGACCCTACTTTTTCAAAACAAACTATAGACAGCAGCACAAATTTTAAAACTATTTTTGCCGTAGATCTAGACGAAGACAACGACCTAGATATTGTATATACCTCACTAACTGATGCGAATGTAGGTTGGTATAAATACAATTCAGCAACCGGAAGCTTTGAAACTAAAAACATACTAATTTCAGGGAATCAAACCGCAACGGTATTACCTATAGATATCGATGGAGATGGCGATCCAGACTTAGTACATGCAACAGTGGGTGCTACAGGGAGTGTTTCTTGGTATGAAAATAATGGAAATCAAAGTTTTACGCTACGGTCAATTGTAGCACATAGTTTAGACAATCTAATAGCGATTACTGCTGGTGATGTAGATGGTGATGGCGATATTGATTTGCTATCGGCCTCAGAAGGAGATGATACCATTGCATTGTTTGTAAATGATGGAAGTCAAAACTTTACAAAAGTTGATATAACAACACTAGCAGATGGTGTACAAAGTATTGAGATTGCAGATGTAGATAGTAATGGCGATTTGGATATTCTTTCAGCTTCTTTATCAGACAATAGCATTGCTTGGTACGAAAGTAAAATCTTATTGAATTATGTGTCATCAACTCCAACAAACGGAGCGACACATATTGCAGTAGACTCAAACATCTCAGCAACCTTTGATGTCGCTATTCATACAGATTCAGAAACCGATGATAGTGTACTCGTTACAGGAAATCTTACAGGTAAAATTGGGGGAGTTTATAGCGTATCTGGCAGTACAATTACCTTTGATCCTACTGTTAATTTTAAACCAGGAGAGCTCATCACGCTAACCCTGAGCTCAAAAATGCGCTCGTTTGATGATGGTGGATTGTTAAATCCAAGAACTATTCAGTTCTATGCCACCCAGAGTGCCAATGACTTTTATGTGGCACAGACACCTTTTCAAAGACCTATTGATGCGACAGCAAATAGCCTTAAAGATATTGTTGTTATAGACCTAAACAAAGACGGTTTTCTAGACGTAATTTCTGCCTCAGATACTGACAATACCATTGCTTGGTATGATGGTAATACTAGTTTTTCAAGAAGTACTATTAGCACACTAGCAAATGGCGTAACAGCGGTGTATGCTGTAGATATTGATGGCGATGATGATAACGATATACTCGCTGCATCGGTCATGGATCAAACCATTCATTGGTATGAAAATATTGCGGGTGTTTTCACTAAAAAAACGATTAGCGGTGATGCTGGAGCAAGTGATGTGTTTGCTTTCGATATTGACAATGATGGGTATATCGATGTACTTTCTGCCGATCCTTCAAACAATGCCATTACATGGTTTAAAAATAATGGAAGTCAGGGGTTTACAAAAATAGATATTGCCACAGGTGTTACTGGAGCTAGCAGCGTGTATGCTACCGATGTAGATGGCGATGGCGATATAGACATACTCTCTGCTTCTAGTGGTAATAATACCATTGCTTGGTACATCAATGATGGAAGCCAAGGATTTACAAAAACAGACATTGCTACCGATGCGATGGGAGCTAGTAGTGTTTTTGCTATTGATGTAGATGGCGATGGCG
>JAESUF010000047.1 GCA_016763215.1 Flavobacteriaceae bacterium | reverse complement strand
GATTGTAATTTCTACATCATCACCAGAAAACCCTAACCATTCTTTATCTCCGTAGCGTTTTTCACTTCCTGAAATCCCATTAATCAGTGCTTTTTTTCCTCCTGAATTATACTTGGAGTTAGGCTCAACATTTAAACTTACTTTTTTACCTGTTGCTTTGTGGATTCTAATTGTTTCTGTAAAAAGGGTGCTTAATTGCGTTGTTTTATTAAAATTTGCGGCTTTTATTGTCGTCGACTTTTGAATAGAAATAGGCTTTGCATATAACTTAGACGCTATTGTAGGGTTCGTACCATCTATAGTATATCGAATAATATTATCATTAGAAGCAGCTTTTAATGAATATGAAAGAAGCTCATTTTCTGAGTCCAGTTTTCCACTTAACTCATACAAGTGATTTGCATAATTGACATTCAATAGATCCAACCTTTTTTGATATTCAATCAAACGATTTTTGAAATTTTCATATTCTTTGTTTTTTGCCGAACTCCAAACAACTTCACTTAAAGCAACCATTCTAGGGAAAGCCATATATTCTACTTTTTCGGAAGTCTGCATATATTCAGTCCAAACGTTTCCTTGTGCACCTAAAACATAGTTCGATTCTTCTTTTGTAAGTTCATCAGGAATTGGATTAAAACTGTACACTTTTTCTAAAGGCAAGAAACCACCAATAGCAAGAGGTTCATTCTCACCGTCATATTGGTAATGATCAAAATAACAATGGGAACCAGGAGTTAAAATCACATTGTGATGCTCTTTTGCTGCTTGAATGGCACCAGATGTTCCTCGCCACGACATTACTGTTGCATTTGGAGCTAACCCACCTTCTAAAATTTCATCCCAACCGATTATTTGCTTCCCTTTTGAGTTGATGTATTTTTCCATTCGTGAGATAAAATAACTTTGCAGTCCATGCTCATTTTTTAAACCTTCTTTTTTGATAAGTTTCTGGCAATGATTGCAGTTTTTCCATCTAGTTTTTGGCGCCTCATCACCACCAATATGAATGTATTTTCCGGGAAATAAATCAACCACTTCATCAATCACGTCTTCTAAAAATTTAAAAGTTGATTCTTTTGGGCAATACACTTCTTCAAAGACACCCCATTTGGTGGCTACTTCTACTTGTTTTCCAGTACAGCCTAATTCTGGATAAGCAGCAATGGCAGCTTGTGAGTGACCGGGCATTTCAATTTCAGGAATAATCGTTACTTGACGAGTTTGTGCATAAGCAACAATCTCTTTGATTTGTTCTTGTGTATAAAATCCACCATACTTTTTTCCATCAAATTGATGTGGTTGGTCACTGTAATGTCCAATCAATGTTTCTTTTCTGTAAGCTGCTATTTCTTGTAGCTTCGGATATTTCTTGATCTCTATTCGCCAACCTTGATCTTCAGTTAAGTGCCAATGAAACGTATTCATTTTTAGCATGGCCATTAAATCGATATATTTTTTGATAAAATCTATAGAATACATATGTCTACCTACATCCAAATGCATTCCTCTGTATTTAAATTGTGGTGAATCTTCTATTTCTATAGATTGTACTGAAACTGAATTATTAGTGTAGCTTCCATTTTCAAAATTAGCGGGTAATAATTGCCTTAAAGATTGTACGCCATAAAATGCTCCTTTTTGACTGTTCGAAAAAATATGAATTTGTTGTTCGGTTATTTTTAAACGATATCCCTCTTCATTTTTAATCGTAGAATCTTTTATAAATGAAATTTTATGTTCTGATTCGGTGTTTTTCAACTCGATAGAACTTCCATTTTCAATAAATGCTTTTAAGAATTCAGCAACTGGTTTAAATTCATTGTCATAACTCAATTGAGTATTGCTATCAATTAAAAAGGTGCTATTACCGATTGTTTGTGATAATGGCACTGGAATTATTAAGGGTTTTACAACATCATTTTGTTGATTAAAACATCCTGAATTTAGTAGAATTATTGTCGTACATAATAGCCGTTGTATTGTTCGTCTAAAAATTCCCATTTTCTAATTGATTGATTATCGTTATTTTGCTAATTTAGACAAAAAAACAAACTGACATTTAGAATGAAAAAATATTTTTATAGCGCTCTATTTTTAGGATTACTAACATTTATTTCTTGTAATCAAAGGGAGATAGTTCTTCCTGCCGAAAACGATCAACAATTGATATCCTATGTAAACCCTTTTATTGGAACTGGAGGACATGGTCATACATACCCTGGAGCTACAATGCCTTTTGGGATGATGCAATTAAGCCCAGATACTCGTTTAGATGGATGGGACGGATGTTCAGGATATCATTATTCAGATGAATACATCTACGGATTTTCACATACACATTTAAGTGGTACAGGAGTGTCGGATTATGGAGATATTTTATTGATGCCTACCAATGAAGTAAACTTCAACAATGGCGCGGATGGAAAAAAAGGATACAGAGCACATTTTTCTCATGAAAATGAGGTTGCTGAACCGGGATATTATAAAGTGTATTTAGACGATACAAAAATTGAGGTGGAATTGACAACTTCTAAGCGGAGTGGAATGCACAAATATCAATTTCCTTCAAAAGACAATCAGGTAGTTATTTTAGATTATGAGCATAGAGATCAATTGAACGATTATAACATAACTATTGTTAATGAAACTACTGTACAAGGATATCGTCATTCAAAAGCATGGGCAACAGACCAACGATTGTTCTTTTATATGGAGTTCTCAAAGCCTTTTAAGAATCCGAAAAGAACCTATATAAAAAGCCCAACAAAAGAAAGTTTTGAGTTTATCAATCCAAATAATGAGCCAGTATATGTTTCTATAGGAATTAGTGCTGTTGATATAGAAGGAGCTAAAAAGAACTTTGAAGCTGAAATAAAAGGGAAGTCATTTGAGGAAGTAAAGAAAGAAGCACAAGATGTCTGGGAACAACAACTAAAGAAGATTGTTGTAGAAGATAAGAATACAGATAACTTGACTAATTTTTACACTTCGATGTATCATGTGATGATTGCTCCAAATCTTTTCCAAGATGTTGATGGACGTTATCGTGGAATGGATTTGAAGGTGCATCAAACAAAAGACTTTGATTACTACACAGTATTTTCTTTATGGGATACCTATAGAGCCGCACATCCTTTATATACTATTATAGAACAAGAGAGAACGAATGATTTTATCAATACTTTTTTGGCAAAATATGATGAAGGTGGAATTATGCCTATTTGGGATTTAGCAGCAAATTATACACATTGTATGATTGGATATCATGCCGTTCCCGTAATTGCGGATGCTTATTTAAAAGGGATTCGAGGATATGATGCAGAAAAAGCATTAAAAGCAATGAAGCATTCTGCAACCAGAGATAAGTTAGGCTTAAAGAGTTATAAAGAATATGGATTTATTCCTGTTGAGAAAGAATCGGAATCGGTTTCCAAAACGTTGGAGTATGCCTATGATGATTGGACCATTGCTCAAATGGCAAAATCTATGGGAAAAACAGAAGATTATAAGACCTATACTGAAAGAGGATAGTTTTACAAAAATATATTTGACCCTGAATCAAAATTTATGAGAGGACGTTTTCGTAACACTTGGTTTGCGCCTTTTGACCCATATGAAGTCAATTTTAATTATACTGAAGCCAATTCATGGCAATATAGTTTTTATGTCCCTCAGGATGTCAGTGGGTTTACTAAATTACTTGGAGGTAAAAAGGGATTAGAAAACCAGTTAGATACATTATTCGTTGCAAAAAATGAAACATCTGGAAGGAATCAAGCTGATATTACAGGGTTAATTGGTCAGTATGCTCATGGGAACGAACCGAGTCATCATATGGCCTATCTGTATAATTTCGTGAACAAACCACACAAGACTCAAGAGAAGGTTCGACAAATTTTAACTGAGTTGTATACGAATACTCCTGATGGAATTTCAGGAAATGAAGATTGTGGTCAAATGAGTGCTTGGTATGTTTTTAGTTCTTTAGGATTTTATCCTGTTACCCCTGGGTCAAATCAATATATTATTGGGACTCCGTTGTTTAGTAAGGCAACTATTAATTTAGAAAATGGGAAGACCTTTACAGTAGTAGCAGAATCATTATCAGAAACTAATTCGTATATAAAAAAGGTATATCTAAATGGAAAGAATTATCCGTATTCATATATCAAACATGAAGATATTATAGACGGAGGGAGTTTAGTCTTTGAAATGGCAGAGACTCCTTCAAATTGGGGTACAGAAGATGAACACGTTCCTGTTACTGAGATTAAAGAACACACTATTGTACCAGTGCCTTTTATTGCTAAAGGGGATGTCGCGTTTAAAGGAAGTACCCGCATTGTTCTGGAAAGTATAGATAAAGAATCAGAAATTTATTATTCTTTAGGAAAGGGTTTTACAGCTTATGAAAAACCTTTTGAAATTTCAGAAAAGTTGACACTGAAAGTATATGCAAAAAGGGGAGAAAAGAAGAGTGCAGTTGTTTCGACAGAATTTTTTAAGATAGATCCAAACTTAACCATTGAATTAAAAACGAAGTATGCAAATCAATACAATGGAGGAGGAAAGAATGCATTGATTGATGGAATTATTGGAGCTGAAGATTTTAAAACAGGAACTTGGCAAGGGTATTCAAATGAAGATGTTGTTGCTATTGTAGATTTGGGAAGCGAGAAAGAAATCAATCAAATTTCGATTGGTTTTTTACAAGACCAACGTAGCTGGATTTTTTATCCAACAAAAGTTGAAATCTACATTTCAAAAGATGGTAAGAAGTATCAAAAAGTACATTCAGAAAAAATAAATACTACAAAGAAAGATGAAAATGTTGCGATTAAGTCGGTTAAAAAGTCAGTAACTGAAACAGCTCGATATGTAAAAGTAATTGCCAGAAAGTTAGGAGTATTGCCTACTTGGCATTTAGGATATAAACACGATGGGCGTTCGTGGATTTTTGTTGATGAAATTCAGATTAAGTAAAATGATGAGAAAAATAATTTTAGTAATTTTTAGTGTTTTACTACTAAGTTGTAATGCCGATTCAGATTTTAAAAAATCAAAGAGTAATCTTTCAAAAGATTTTGTGAAATATGTGAATCCTATGATTGGAACCAGTAAAATGGGGCATGTTTTCCCTGGTGCTACAGCTCCTTTCGGAATGGTGCAATTGAGTCCGCAAACCAATTTTGAAGTAATGTTTAAAAAAGGTAAATACAATTCTAAAACCTATGAATACTGTGCAGGTTATCAATATAGAGATACGACAATAGTAGGTTTTGCACACACAAATGTAAGTGGAACAGGACATTCAGATTTAGGAGATTTACTGGTGATGCCTACTACAGGTAAATTACTATTAGATCCAATTAAAACGAAAGAAGGAAAAAAAGGATTTTACTCTAAATTTTCACATGAAAATGAAATAGCAAAAGCTGGATATTACAAAGTTGATTTAGAAGATTATAAGATTAAGGTAGAATTAACGGCTACAGAGCGTGTGGGTTTTCATCAATATACATTCCCAAAATCAAACGAATCTCATATTTTATTAGACTTGGTATATAATGTATATCATCATGATAATAAGAATGTTTGGACATTTTTGCGTGTAGAAAATGATTCTACAGTTACTGGTTATAGACAAACCAAAGGTTGGGCAAGAACGAAAAAAGTTTTTTTCGCGATTCAGTTTTCGAAATCATTTAAAAGTTACGGACATAAAAAATACGATAAACTAAGTTATAACGGTTTTTATGGGCGTTTTAATGAATCTGAAAATTTTCCAGAAATGGCGGGGAAAGATATTAGAGCTTATTTTAATTTTGATACTGAAGAAGGAGAGAAGATCAAATTAAAATTTGCGTTGTCATCTGTAAGTTCTGCTGGCGCTATGAAAAACTTAGAAGCTGAAATTCCGCATTGGGATTTTGATAAAACCAAAGCAGAGACACAGGGAAAATGGAATAAAGAGCTTTCTAAAATTGATATTGAAACGATTGAAGAGTCTCAAAAAGAGACATTTTATACGGCTTTGTATCATACCATGTTAAGTCCAATCTTGTATGAAGATGTCGATGGTAAGTACAGAGGCTTAGATCAAAATATTCACGACTCAAAAGGATTTACAAACTATACGGTATTTTCACTTTGGGATACCTATAGAGCTTTACATCCTTTATTTAATGTTATACAACAAGAGCGCAACAATGATATGATAAAATCTATGTTGGCACATCAGCAAGAAAGTGTGCATAATATGTTGCCAATTTGGAGCCATTATGCCAATGAAAACTGGTGCATGATTGGCTATCATGCTACTTCTGTTATTGCAGATGCGGTGGTGAAGAATGTTGGAGATTTCAATAAAAGGCAAGCATTACAAGCATCGGTAGCAACAGCAAACGTTTCTTATTTTGACGGTTTAGGAGATTATATAAACTATAAATATGTGCCAGATGACAAAAGCCATTCTTCAGTTTCTAAAACATTAGAATTGGCCTATGATGATTGGACAATTGCTCAGATTGCAAAAGATGTTGGAAATACGGATGTTGAAAAAACTTTTTTAGAACGATCGGAATACTATAACAATGTGTTCAATCCTATTAATGGGTATATGAGTCCAAAACTATCTAATGGGAAATTTAGAAAAAACTTTAATGCATTGGATACACACGGACAAGGGTTTATTGAAGGTAATGCATGGAATTAT
>JAESUF010000046.1 GCA_016763215.1 Flavobacteriaceae bacterium | reverse complement strand
TACTAAATTGACCACCGTCAAAAAGTTGAGCAAATTGCTTTCTTACACGAAGAGCACCACCCCATCCGCCAGCACCAACACCTACTGCAGCACCGTTTGCTTCGATACTTCCTACAGATCCGTTAATTAAAACGGTTGTTGGTCCATAGTTTTGAGTATTTATTCCGTCAGATACAAGTGGGAAAATAATTTCATCACTACCTGCATTTACATTATTATCAGCTCTAAAAACATCTAAATAGTCTGGAGCTAAAGTAAATCCACCACCAATAATTTTCACACATTCATCCAAAGCTTTGTCATACATAGCAGTACCAACATAAACTTCAGCATTTAAATATAGTTTTGCTAAAATCATCCAAGCAACAGCTTTGTCGGCTCTAGCATGCTCATTTTGTTTTGCATCAATTAAGTTTGGAATGATCGCTGTTAACTCTGCTTCTATATAATTAAATAAATCAGCTCCAACAATTTGTGGAGGTTGAAAACCAGACACAGGGTCGTTCTCAGTGATAAAAGCTGCTTTTCCAAACAAGTCTAACATATGATAGTAAGACAATGCTCTTAATAATCTTGCCTCTGCTCTAAAGTTTACAATGTCTGCTCTAGTAGCAGAAGACACATTTCTTGCATCTAATTTAGCTGCAGTAGTTTCTCTTAAGAAATTGTTAGCAAATGCTATAGAAACATGAGCTCTACCAAACATACCTATAATAATAGGGTTCTGAGCAGTCCAAAGGTTTCTTTGAATTTCTCTAGTTCCAGGATCATTTTCATACGACCAGATCATTTGATCTGCCGATAAGGTTTGTAAATATAGAAGTACTCTTCCGTATTGGCTAGTACCAGCATCTAGTCCAGAAATATTAGAACTTCCAGCTCCATCTACTCCTGTTAAGGAAAGATTTGCGTAAACTCCAGCCAACACCTCTTTATAGGCACTTTCGTTTGCAAACAAATCTTCACTTAAGACTGTTTGGTCATCTTCTGGTGTAATGTTTAGATCATCTGTACAAGAAATTATTAAACTTGTTACGATGACAAACATTAAAATATATTTTATTGATTTCATAAATTCTTAATTTATTTAAAATTTAATATTAGCTCCAAACAAGATATTTCTTGATCTAGGGAAAATTGTATTGTCTATTCCTCCAAATACCTCAGGATCTAAACCAGAGTAATTTGTTATAATGAATACATTTTGTACTCCCATCCACAGTCGAATAGTATTTCTACTACCAAACTTTTTTATAGGTTGATTAAAAGTATAACCTAACGTAATATTATCCATTCGTAAGAATGAAGCATTCTCAATATAAATATCTGAGTTTAGAACATCAGAAGTATTTACAAAATTAGTATTTAATACAGAACTAGGAACATTTCCTAAAACGGAGTTGTCTTGTAATAAAGACAATTGAGCATTAGAAGAGTTTACGTTATTATACACGTAGTTTCCAAGACCCGCTCTTAAGTTAAATGCCAAATCAAAATTTTTGTATTCAAAGTTTGATTGAAAACCAAGAGTAACATCTGCTTGTGGATTTTCTTTTAAGTAACGATCGTCATCATTGATGATTCCATTTCCATCTAAATCTGCATAAGCACCTTCAATAGGAGCTCCACTTACATCATATAATTGTTTATACACATGAAAAGCAAAAGGGCTTCCACCTTCTCTTAACAATTGAATTGTATTTCCAGTACCTCCGGCAGTACCACCAGTACGAACATCTTGACCATTAGACAGCTCAGTTATTTCTCTATCTATATAAGTAGCATTGAAGGTGAAATTCCAATTAAAATCTTCTGTATCAAATACAGTAGCGTTTAAATTTAATTCTGCACCATCTACTTGTAGCACACCAATATTTTGAATTACTGCGTTTCCAAAGTTTACACCATCAGGAAGTGCAGCATTAAATAGTAAGTCTTCAGAAGTTTTTCGGAAGTAGTTGATTGATCCATTTACCTTATTATCAAACAACCCATAGTCAATTCCAAATTCTATTGTGCTAGTTTCTTCCCATTTTAAATCAGGGTTCACAACTGAAGGAATTGTAGAGGCAATTAGATTTCCGCCAAAAAAGAATTGAGAATTTTGATTCCCAAAACGATATCTATTTAGATAAATATCATTGACACCTGGCAAGTTTTGCTGTCCAGTTTTACCATAACTAACTCTTAATTTTAATTCTGAAACAACTTTTGAATCTTTTAAGAAATCTTCATCACTTGCTCTCCAAGCAAATGCAGCTCCTCCAAAGTTACCCCATCTATTCTCTGAGCTAAAACGTGAAGTTCCATCTCTTCTAAAGTTAAGAGTTACTAAGTATTTTCCATCATAAGATAAATTAGCTCTTCCAAAGAATCCAATGTTTACAACATCAGGGTTTGCAAATGTAGTACTGAAAGAATTTAAGTCTCTTAAGTTTCCAGAATTTCCACCATTGTTGGTGAATTTTTGATACGAATATCCAGCTGTTAATTCAGTCCCGAACTTTCCGTAGTCATTTTTATAATTTAAATACCCATCCATCAATTTATTAGTGACTTCAGAATATCCTGAAGCTTCGGTTCCTGCAAACTGAAGCGTTTGATTCGCGTTCCCAATTTGGTAATCACTTAAAAAGAGTGTGCTTCCTTCCGATTTATCATACCCAAAGTTTATAACAGCTTTTAGTTCTGGTAAAAAATGGAATTTATAATCGAAGTTTAAATTTCCGTATTGTCTTTCAACACCACCCGTACTGTTTGCTAATAAAATAGAAGCAAGCGGGTTTTGAGTTGAGTTTGCAACAAGTATATCCCCGTTTGTTTGTCTTGTATAATACTGAAAGAATCCATCAAAAGGAGAAGCAGCATCATAGATAGGTTGCGTTGGATCGAAACGGAGTGCAGCTCCAATTCCTCCATTCGCAAAACGACTATCCTCAAAAGCTCTGTTGTAGTTTAAGTTTATCTTCAAGTGATTGTCAAAAAAACTTGGATTCATAGATAACGATACATTAGATCTGTTAAAACGAGAAGTTTTGATAGCCCCTTCTTGTTTTGTAAAACCTACAGATTAATCGTGTAGGAATTTTTTCAAACATGGAACCTCTAATACTAAAGTTATGATTTGAAGATAATGTAGATCTTAAAATTGCATCTTGCCAATTAGTATTTGCATTTCCTAATAAACCAACATCTGCAGGTCTATGTTGAGCAATAACTTGTCTAAATTCATCACCAGAAAAAACACTAATTCTATCTTGTACTTCACCTATAGTATATTGTACATCATAATCGAAAGTGAAATCTTTTTTTCCTTTTTTAGTTGTAATGATGATAACCCCATTTGCAGCTCTCGAACCATAAATGGCTGTTGCCGAAGCATCTTTAAGAACTGAAAAAGATTCAATATCATTAGGGTTTATACTAGATAGTACCCCTCTAGAACCAGAAACTCCATTGTCATCTAACGGAAGACCGTCAATAATGATTAATGGGTTGTTAGATGCAGAAATTGAAGAACCTCCTCTAATAGTAATTTGAGACCCTGCTCCAGGTGCTCCACTTGTAGTAACTGTTACACCAGAAACTCTACCCGAAAGTAAATTTTCAGGAGTGACAATATTCCCTTTCGTGAAGTCTTTTTCTGTAATAGCTTCAACAGATCCTGTTGCATCTTTTACAGTAGTTGAACCATATCCAATAAGAACAATCTCATTGAGCCTCTCGGAATCTTCTTCAAGCACTACTATTAGATTGAAATTTGTAGCAATAGTAACTTCCTTCGTTTTAAAACCGAGATAGGTGAAAACCAAGATGTCTCCAGTTTTCACATTGTTTAATTGAAAGTTTCCATCGAAATCGGTAGAAGCACCATTGGTTGTGCTTTTTACCATTACACTAACTCCAGGCAATCCTTCACCAGAAGCTTTGTCTTTTACTATTCCCTTCAATGTTTGCTGAGCAAATACTGTAAGAGAAGAAAATAAAAGAACACTAGTTAACAAAAGTTTAAATTTTCTCATGTATTTTTATGTTAAATAATAACCGTAAATTTGATTTGTGAATAACAATAAATTTACATTCCACGTTCCGAAGATAGGGAGATATGTATCTATATATCTTAATTTACAATCTCCGAAAACGATTTCGTGTTGAAAACTTATTTGATTATTTTTTACGAAAACGTGTTCGTGATGTAATGTTTATTAGTTTTATGGTTGTAAACCTTTTGTAATCTTGTTTTGAAGCTAGGTGAAACCATCAAAATAGTAAAAAAAGGATGCTAAAATTAAGCATATTTTAAAAAATGAAACAAAAAATTACGATAAAGACAATTGCAAAAGAATTAGGGGTTTCTACTTCAACAGTTTCGAAAGCCTTAAGGGACAGTCATGAAATAAGTACGGATACTAAGGCAAAAATTAAAGCCTATGCAGATTATTATAACTACAAGCCCAATAGCCTTGCATTACAATTGCGAAACCAAAAAACGAAAGTTATTGGGGTTATTCTACCTAAAATAGTTCATCATTTTTTCTCTACTGTTGTAAAAGGAATTGAGAAAGGGGCAAGTGAGAAAGGATATCATATTATGGTTTGTTTTTCTAACGAATCTTATCAAAGTGAGGTAGATAATTTGAAAGTGCTTTCTAATGGTAGTGTAGATGGGTTGCTTGTTTCTGTTGCAAATGAAACGCTTGAGAATCAAGATTTCGGACACTTTCAGGAGCTAGTTAATGAAGAAATTCCATTGGTGATGTTCGATCGAGTTTTGGAATCAATTTCTTGTGATAAAGTAATTGTTGATGATGTTGGAGCTGGTTATAAAGCAACGAAGCACCTGATAGAAAGAGGGCGGAAAAAAATAGCCATGTTGTCTACTCCAGATCATGTTAATATTGGAGCTCTAAGAAAACAAGGATACTTAAAGGCATTGAAAGAGGAAGGGCTCAATTCCAATAAGAATTTAGTTGTGCAAATAGATGAGAAAGAAGATGAGAAACATCAAATTTCACAGGTTTTTCAAAAAGATATTGATGCTATTTTTGCAGTTAATGAAATTTATGCAGCCATCGCAATTCAAACAGCTAAAGATAAAGGATTGCATGTGCCTAATGATATTTCAGTGGTTGGATTTACAGACGGATTGATTTCTGAATACTCTTCGCCGTCAATAACAGCAGTAGTGCAGCATGGATTTACCATGGGAGAACAAGCAGTAGAATTGTTGATAGATCGAATAGAAAATGAAGAAGAAACTTTGGTGCCTAGAATCAAAGTAATTTCAAGTAAAGTGAACATAAGGGAATCCAGTTAAGGATAATTTTTGTGTTTTTTGTTGCACTTATTCAAAAAATTATATCTTTACCGCTTCATTAAGATTTATCAATAAATTACATTCCACACAATTTATTAATTGATAAGTCATAGCGCTTATCGTAGTATTAACTAATAATTACGATAATGAATAAGCGTAAATTAAGCTTCCTCGAAAACTGGAACATGAGTTTTGGATTTTTAGGGATACAGTTCGGATTTGCACTACAAGGAGGCTTTATGTCTCGAATTTTTCAAACTCTTGGAGCAGAAATAGATGATATTCCAATATTATGGATTGCAGCACCTTTAACAGGGTTGCTCGTGCAGCCTATTATTGGTTATATGAGTGATAGGACATGGAGTCCTAGATGGGGAAGAAGAAGACCTTATTTTTTAATAGGAGCAATTCTTAGTTCTATAGCACTATTCTTTGTACCTCATTCTCCAACTTTATGGATGGCAGCTGGGTTTTTATGGATATTAGACGCGTCTATTAATATATCTATGGAGCCTTTTAGAGCTTTGGTTGCAGATAAATTACCAAAATCACAAAGATCTTATGGGTTTGTAGTGCAAACACTAATTATCGGTCTTGGAACGTGGATAGCGAGTAGTTTACCATGGATTGTTTCTCAATTAGGAGCAAGTGATTCTGCTGAATCAGGTGTTATTCCAATGTCTGTAAAAGTTGCATTTGCTATAGGAGCAGTTATTTTTTTAGTAACAATACTGTATACCGTTTTTACTACCACAGAATATCCTCCTGAGGATATGGAAGAATTTGAAAAAGAAAAGAAAGAAAAGAATAAATTTATCTCTGATATCGTAAACAATATTGGAAATATGCCTAGTACGATGAAAAGATTAGGGGTTGTTCAATTTTTTAGTTGGTTTGCCTTTTTTACTATGTGGAGTATGGCAAATCCTGCACTCACAGAGCATGTTTATAATACACCTGCACCCATTGAATCTAAGTACAATATGGAAATCCCTCAACAGAAAGCCGCTTTTGATGTAGAAAATACAGCTTTTCAAAAGTCATCAAATGAGGTAGGTTCATATATGGGGATTTATGGTTTATCAT
>JAESUF010000045.1 GCA_016763215.1 Flavobacteriaceae bacterium | reverse complement strand
GATCTGGCCTTTCCCGCTTAATAACATCCAATAACGAATTGGTAAACCCTAAGATTGCGGAGGTATCCATCCCTTTCGAGTTGATTCTAGGGTTCTTTATAAAAGCGTAATAACCTCTGAAAATTAGTGCAAAAGCATCGAGTAAAAAAAGTCGTTTTTGATCAGCCATTGATGTGTTTTGTTAAGATTATAAATCTACAAAAACTTATGTTTTAAATGGAGTTAGAAGGTGTAATTTTAGTTTAGATTTTTACGATTGTTGATTTTGAAACGATTGTTTATCAATTAGTCACTAATAAGTCTTTGTTCTTGATTCTAGTAGCGTAGCGTTCTAATGTCTTATTTAAGTCAACCCCTTTTTTCTCAACTCCCATGAAGCACCACTTCCCATTTCAAAATCCCAATCACTAATAGAACTATCAATCTTGCCAATAATTTTTTCTACCTCTCTATAAATAGTGCCTAGATTTCTAAAATGAGCTAGAATATCTTTATTTTTAGGATCGAAATAACGTTCCTCACACCATATCAAATAATCGGTAGATTCAGCATAAAATTCCAACTCCCGTAAAACCAAGCATAGGTTTAATAGCGGGTAGTTATATCGGATGTCTTCGTATTCATCTTCAACATAAAAATTAAATATTTTCTTGTCCAAGGTAAATTCCACCGCACAATACTCTTTATTTCCTGCAAGAAAATCTGTTGTAGAAAAACGAATCTCTACTTTATATTTCATAAAGATTTTATTGAGGGCTTCTATTTCAGGATAGGTACTCATCTTTTAAGATTTCAAATTGTTTTTTCAGATATAGGTGTAAGGATTAGACTGCTATAGCTACAAAACTTTAACATGATGTTAAAATTAGAGTTTTATTTTAGCAGTACCTTTGTTTAACTAAAATCACGCTGATTTATGCCACGTTGGGTCATCCCGCTATTAATTGCTTCCGTACTCATTTTTGTCCTCGAGTTTTACGCCTACCAGGCAATAAAAACCATCACTAGAAATAGAATTATTAAATGGGTTTGGTTACTCATTGGAATTGGGATCTACCTTAATTTCTTGTACGTTATTTTTACGACACCTCGCTCTGCAGGACAAACGAAAGAGTTTCAAATGGCAGTAGGAATGATGATTACCATTTTGATTCCCAAAATATTTATTTTGATTGTTCTCTTTGGAGAAGATGCGGTTCGTTGGATTCAAAAACTCATTTCTTGGATAGGGAGTAACCCAACACAACCAGTTGCTGGGCGACGTAAATTTGTGTCTCAAATTGCTTTTGGATTAGCAGCAATTCCGTTTGCATCATTTTTATACGGAATCATTCAAGGGCGCTACAATTACAAAGTTTTAAAATATCAGTTGTCTTTTAAAGACTTACCAGAAGCGTTTGATGGGTTTACAATTACTCAAATTTCTGATATTAATTCAGGGAGCTTTACCAACAAAGAGAAGATTCAATATGGAGTTGATATGATCAGTGATCAGAATTCTGATCTGCTACTTTTTACGGGTGATATTGTTAATAATAAGGCAGATGAAATGAATGATTGGATTGAAATGTTTGGAGCTTTAGAGGCTCCCTATGGTAAATATTCAGTCTTGGGAAATCATGACTTTGGAGACTATACAAGTTGGCCGAGTGACGAAGCTAAAAAAGCAAATTTTCAAGCAGTAAAAGACTTGCATCCTAAAATGGGATTCGAATTGTTGTGTAATGAAAGCAGGTATATAGAAAAAGATGGACAAAAAATTGCCTTAGTAGGTGTTGAGAATTGGGGGAAAGGTGGTTTTCAAAAGAAAGGTGATTTGAAACTTGCTGGAGCTAAGGTAAAACAAGAAGATTTTAAAGTATTAATGTCACATGATCCCTCACATTGGGATGTACAAGTAAAGAATGATGATTTTCATTACAATCTTACGTTAAGTGGCCATACACACGGTTTGCAAATGGGAATTGAAATCCCTGGATGGATCAAATGGAGCCCTTCTAAATATGTCTACAAGCAGTGGGCTGGTTTGTATGAAGAGTTCGGGCGATATATCAATGTAAATAGAGGATTTGGGTACCATGCATTTCCAGGAAGAGTGGGAATTTGGCCAGAAATTACAGTAATTGAGTTGAAAAAAGCTTGATAATCAGCCTAATTAAACAGAAATGTTATATTTGTAGGTAAGAAAACACTATAAATAACGTTTCATCCCTAAGAAAAACGATTAAAAAATGACAAAGTTTGGTGAATTAATCCGCACAAAACAACCTGTCTTAATAGACTTCTATTTTGACTGGGAAGATGCTGATAATAATTTGGATACTTTAAGAGATGTAGCTGCTGCTTTAGGCGATAAAGCAAAAGTGATAAAGATTGACATCAAAAAAAATGAAACACTTGCAGAAGCACTTCGTGTAAAAGGAAACCCAACATTCATGATCTATAAAGATGGAGAAATGAAATGGAGGCAAACCGGAGAGCAGGATGCCAATACACTCATTGGTCTAGTCCAACAGTATCTCTAAAATTTTTCTAGTAGCCCTCTCTGAATTTTCATTCAACAAACATGTGTAACGTGTTCATTTGTTGATTTCGATGGTTTTATGCCGAAACTCTTTTGGTCAGAAAAATGAAACAACAGCATGTTTTTTTCAATAAATTTTAGGTTGTCAAAAAATAAAGCATACATTTGACCTGTGATATTAGCAACTAGAAATACAATTACAACGACTACCACTTCTTCGGTAGCGATTTCTGCTACCACCATTTTTACTACGATTACCCTTTAGGGGGTCTTACATACATATCTATTCAGGTTACCTATAGTTTTTCGAAAGAATCGGAATTTCGCATATAAACACAATCGTATTTTACAGTATTACAATGAAAGTATTAAAATTTGGCGGGTCATCAGTCGCCAACTCACAAAACATAAAAAAAGTAGTAAAAATTATAGCTGCCAACGCTAAAAATCAGAAAATTGCAGTGGTCGTTTCTGCTTTTGGCAAGACTACAGATCAATTAATTAAGGGGGCCAATATAGCGGCTAAAAAGAATGATGGGTATAGAGAGGTTGTAAAATCTTTGGAAGAACATCATTTTAACGTGATAAAAGACCTTATTCCAGTAGTAAACCAGAGCGGAATTTTAAGTTATACAAAACAACTGCTAAACAATTTAGAAACTATATATGAAGGGTGCTATTTGCTCCAAGAGCTTAGCCCAAAAACATTGGCAAAAATTGCGAGCTTCGGAGAATTGCTGTCTTCTTATATTATTGCAAAAGTCGCAAATGCGAGCTATAAAGATAGTAGAGAGCTTATCGTTGCATCAGATCAGTATAGCAATGCATTGGTTAATTTTGAGAGAACGAATAGTAATTGTCAAAACTATTTTAAAGAGAATACCCAAGATGTAACAATACTGCCAGGGTTTGTTGCAAGAACAGAAGATGGAAAAACAACGACCCTAGGAAGAGGAGGTTCCGATTATACTGCAGCCATACTAGCTGGAGCATTGAATGCTGAAGAGTTGCAAATCTGGACGGATGTAAGTGGTATGTTTACTGCGAATCCGAAATTGGTGAAACAAGCATTAAAAATTCCACATATTTCGTACCATGAAGCAATGGAATTATCACATTTTGGAGCCAAAGTAATTTACCCACCAACAATACAACCTGTTTTACAAAAAGAAATTCCCATTGTAATTAAAAACACCTTCGACCCTGAAAATGAAGGGACACTAATTACAAAAGAAACAGGAAACCACAATCCAGTTAAGGGAATTAGTCATGTAGAAGGGATTGCTTTAATTACTTTAGGGGGCGTTGGAATGGTTGGGATTCCTAGCTTTTCCAAACGATTATTTGAAGCCTTATCGCTACATCAAATCAATGTAATTTTAATTACCCAAGCCTCTTCGGAATTGTCCATTTGTATTGGTGTTTTAGCTCAGGAGGCGACCAAAGCAAAAACAGTAATTGATGAAGCTTTTGAGTATGAGATTGCACTTAAAAAAGTAACGCCAATTCAGACTGAACAAGAATTAAGCATTATAGCATTGGTTGGTGACCGTATGAAAAATCACCAAGGTTTAAGTGGTAAAATGTTTCGGTCATTAGGGAAAAACAATGTGAATATTAGAGCGATAGCTCAAGGAGCGTCCGAAAAAAATATCTCAGCAGTCATTGCTAAAAGTGATGCGAAAAAAGCATTGAATACCTTGCATGAAGAATTTTTTGAAGAAAGAATAAAACAGTTAAACTTATTTGTTACCGGTGTTGGAAATGTTGGAGAGCGGTTTTTAGCACAGTTAGAACAGCAAGAAAAGTATTTAAAAGAAAATTTAAAATTAGCGATTAGAGTTGTCGGAATTTCTAATTCTAGAAAAATGGTTTTTGAAGAAGAAGGAATTAATTTAAGTCAATGGAAAGATCGTTTAGAGAATGGAGAACAGGCAAGTTTAGAGGGATTTTTGAAGGGAGTGAAGTCTCTAAACCTGAGAAATAGTGTTTTTGTAGACAACACGGCAAATCAGAAAGTATCAGAAATGTACCAACACTATTTAGAGAAAAATATTGGAGTTGTTACCTGTAATAAGATTGCTTGTGCATCGAGTTTAGAGAATTATAAAACATTAAAATCGGTTGCTAGAAAATACAATGCACCCTTTCTGTTTGAAACGAATGTTGGTGCTGGGTTGCCTATTATAGGAACCTTAAAAAACCTGATTGCTTCAGGAGATCAAGTTCATAAAATTCAGGCAGTACTTTCAGGTAGCTTAAATTTTGTTTTTAATAACTTTAATACGGAAACAACTTTTCACGACGTAGTTTTAGAAGCACAGAATGAAGGTTATACAGAGCCCGATCCAAAGATTGATTTAAGTGGAGTAGATGTGGCCCGAAAAATTTTAATTCTGGCAAGAGAAAGTGGATTCGAATTAGAGTTGGAGGATATTGAAAATAAATCGTTTTTACCTGAGGAAAGTTTACAAACAACAAGTAATGCCGCTTTTTATGAGTCTTTGACAAGAAACGAAACTCATTTTCAACAAGTACTAAATGAGGCTGTTCAAAAAAAATCTCGTTTAAAATACGTGGCAGAATTTGAAGATGGAAAGGCAAATGTAGGCTTGCAACACGTGACCTCAGATCATCCTTTTTATAATTTAGAAGGAAGCGATAATATTGTGTTATTTTATACCAATAGATATCCACAACAACCTTTAATTATTAAAGGAGCCGGAGCTGGAGCAGAAGTGACAGCCTC
>JAESUF010000044.1 GCA_016763215.1 Flavobacteriaceae bacterium | reverse complement strand
ATGTGTATAACAAAAGCATAAATCATTATACTAATTAATGCCCATGTTTCTTTAGGATCCCAGCCCCAATATCGTCCCCAACTTTCGTTTGCCCACATACCTCCTAAGAAATTACCAATCGTTAGCATAATTAAACCAATGGTTATTGCCATTTCATTAATTGCTGTAATCTCTTTAATATTCAATTCCATTTTCTTTTTGTTTTTACTATTTGTAAAAACGGTTAAGAAGAGGGCTACAATCCCTAAGATCATTCCTAAAGAAAAAGGCCCGTAACTAGCAACAATAATAGAAACATGGACTAATAACCACCAAGAGTTTAGTACGGGTTGAAGATTCGCGATTTCTGGATCCAACCAATTCTGGTGTGCAAAAGCAAGGACAATGGCCGTTAGAAATGTAGTGGCAGCAATAGTTAAGGAAGATTTCCTCCCTATGAATAGTCCAAATAGCATCAGTGCCCATGCCACATAAATAATAGATTCGTACGCATTACTCCATGGAGCGTTACCACTTATATACCATCGACTTGCTAAACCAAGAATATGAACAATAAAGAGTAAAATTGCGATACCTATAAGCCCTTTAACAGCATATCGTATCCATTTTTTGTCATTAAAGATTTGCACAATCACAAAAACGATCAAAAACAAACTAACAAACCCATAATATTTAGAAAGCTTTTTAAAAATACTTGATTTGTTATAAGCAATCTCTAAATCAATTTTGTTTTGTTTTGGATATAGTTCAGCTCCAAATTTCTTTTGAAATTTTATGATGCCCTCTAACATTTTATCAGCTTCGTTATAGTCTCCTGTTTTCTTGGCAACTTGTAGCAACTGAATATAAACAGGTAAAGACTGCTTCACAAAAAGAGAATCTTTTCCTTTGTGGTTAGATCTTGCAGATTCAGGCAGTGAAATCCATTTGTTATTTTCTCCTCCAAGAACTGGGTATATACGCAGGATGCTTAGACTTAAGGCTTGGGAGAATAAGTAAATACGTCGTTCTATTTTAATAACGTCCTTTTCAAATTTATTTTTAATATTTTTTTTCTGAGCATCGCCAACAAATTTAGCTACTTTAGAAACACCTCTTTCATCATAGAAGTCTGCTAATGATGCATGTGTTGCATCTTTACGAACTCCAATAACTTCTCTTATTTGTGTGTTTCCTTTTTCTATATAAATAAAGGGAACGTTAAACCACAATCTAGAATTTTCAATAATAGAAAGTAGTACCTGACTAGGTTCCATTCCGTTGAATGTTTCTTGCTGACTTACTTTTCGAACCAATTCAGAAGCAAATGTGTGAGCAGGCTTCATACGACCTCCTACATCCTGGATAATTAACTTATTGAACTCTTCTGCATGTGCTAAATCAATAATGTTCGCTTTTAAGACAGAATCTATTTGCTGATCAGTAATTTTTTTATTGAGATGATTGGTGTCACTTTGGGCAAAGGAAGGTACAGAAAGTAAGAGTCCAGCTAAAAGACTTAATGCAGCTTTTTTCTTTTTAATTTTAGTCAATGTTTTTTTCAAATGATCAAAACGAGTATGCTTTGCGAATAAGATGCAAATCAAACCAGTATATAGAAGTGAATATCCAATATAGGTGACGAGTGTTCCCCAAAAATCATGATTCACAGACAGGCGAGTTTGCTCAACTTCCCCTGATAGATCATAACTAGATTGGAAAAATTTATAGCCTTTATGGTCTAGGATATGGTTCATGAAAATTCGATAGTCAAAAACATCATTACCATCAATCACAGTTACTTCACTTGCAAAGGATGCTGCACTTTCAGACCCAGGGTATTTTTCTAACTGGAAATCGTTTAGCTTCACTTCAAAAGGAGTTTCTAAGACTTTAGAACCATACAGCATTCTAAAGTTCAGTCCGTTTAGTGTGATTTTTTTAGAATTCTGTGAGTTGTATTGTCCGCCAACCAATTCTACTTGCTGTGTTTCTCCACCAACAGTAATATCCAAGATGAGAACATCTAATTTCTTGTCATCTTTTTTTTCTGCGCTAACCGTTTTTAATTCCCCTTTTTTGATTGGATCTGGAATTACAAAAGGCAATCCCGCTATTTGGTATAAGGATCTTAATTGCAGATGTTGTAGACTGTCTTTGGTAACAACACCTCTCTTTTGATCAGCCATTCTTAACCAATTTCCTCCTGATTTAGTTAAGAGGCGTAAACTTCCATCTTCTCTAAAAATATTAATAGTTCCGCTATTGCCTGCCGCTTCAAAACCAACTAAAACACCGTGAATGTTTTTTATTTTTCCTTTTTTGATATAATGCTCATGGCGAGAACCACTACTAGACTCAACTAAAAATAAGTAGTCACTTCCATTTTCATTTTCAACTAATTTCTCTTCTGCCCATGGAATGTAATTTGTTAACTTGAGAGAGAAATCCTTCCCTCTAAAGTCATCGCTAAAACTCCAGTTATTTCCTCCTTTGGCTGAGAATAATGTTTTTTTATGAAAAGTTTTTTGCTCACTATTGTTATCTACAACAACATTGATGTAGGTAGTTTCAGATAAATACTGATTGGTTGTTTCTCCTTCATTAATAATCATTATTCCTTCATACCCAATATATCGAGTAGTACCAGCACCAATTAAGATGAATAGGAACGCTAAGTGAAACATTAAAACAGGCCATTTTTCTTTTCTAAGTAATTTGTATTTGAAAATGTTTCCAAAGAAATTAATTACAAAAAAGACCATCATAGCTTCAAACCACCAAGCATTATAAACTAGTGCTTTTGCTGTTTGAGTTCCGTAATCATTTTCTATAAATGTTGCGACTGCCATTGATGTTGCGAAAGCAATAAAAAGAGTGGCCATTAAACGTGTTGAGTAGAGAATATCGAAGATTTTTTTCATCCGAAAAGAGGCTTTTAAAAAGTGATACAAAAATACGGATTAAACATTTAAAAAGAGATGGATATTTTTTTTTTAGATGCAAAAAACCCTTATTAATTGTGTATCAATAAGGGTTTTTGTTTTTATTTCTTTTGTGTAGGGATTGGTGGAGGTCCTTCGGGGATAATTGCCTTATAAACTTCGTTACCTTTTCGTTCTTTATACTCAGCTTTTATCTTTTTTACCAATTCGGGGCTTTCAAATAAATCTAACATGGTCATCGACATTGCTTTTGATGAATAGATCATTCCTTTATGACCAATACTCATTCCTCCGCAAGCTACAACTGCCCATGAATGCCAAGGAGTATCTTTTGGAGCTGTTGTGACTTTTAGGTTAATATTAGCAACGTTCCAACTAACATCACCAACATCGGTAGATCCTCCTCCTGGATTTTCTTTAGTTGCGGCAAGAGGTTTTATGGAAACATCCATTCCTACTTGTTTTTTCTTAGTGACTTCTTGAATTTTCTTTCCGAAAGTTATTTCTTCATCGGTATATGTTATTGGTCCTAGAAGTTCTAAATTTTGCTGCATGATTTTTCCTCCTTCACGATTCACTAAAACCTCATAGATTCCCGATATTAGCGAAACTTTATAGTCAACGTTCGCTAAAATAGCAGCTCCTTTAGCCATTTCTTTTACTCGCTCATATACGGGCAGCATACCAGCTCTTTTGCTATCTCTAACTCGAACCCAAATTCTAGAATAATCAGGAACAACATTTACTACTTGTCCGCCATCTTGAATATGATAGTGCATACGCACTGTCGGTTTTACATGTTCTCTGTAATAATTAATTCCAGAGGCATACAACTCAAGCGCGTCGGAAGCACTACGTCCATTCCATGGGTCTGCTGCTGCATGAGCAGCCTGTCCAAAAAATTCTACTTTAAAATCAACTAAAGCCAAAGAGCTTTGTACATCGGCTTCTGTCTTTGCAGAAGGATGCCAGCTAATATTTACGTCTACATCATTCCACAGACCAGCATTCACCATCCAAATTTTTCCAAAGAATTTTTCTTCGGAAGGTGTACCAAAGAACTTTATAGTTCCTTTAATTTTTCCTTTTTGAATAAGCTCCTTGATGGCAATAGCTGCGCCTAAACTTCCCGCTCCAAATAAATTATGACCACAACCATGTCCAGGTGCTCCTTCATGTAAAGGAGCTTTTGTTGGTTGTGCTTTCTGTGAAATACCAGGCAGTGCATCAAATTCGCCCAAAACACTAATTACTGGAGATCCAGAACCATATGTAGCAACAAAAGCAGTGGGCATTCCAGCAACACCTCTTTCTATGCTAAAACCTTGTTGTTCCGCATAACTTGCTAAGATTTCAGAAGATTTAGTTTCTTCGAAGGCTGTTTCTGCAAGGTTCCAGATGTTGTCACTAATTCGAATGAGTTCCTTTTTGTGTTTTTCTACTGAGGCAAGTAGCGCTTTTTTGTTTTTTGATAGCCCTTTTTGAGCATAGGAATTTACTGATACAAAAAGTATCAATAGTGTTAATAATGTACGTCTCATTTTGGAAAGTTGAAAATTAAGAGTAAAAGATACTAAGATTCTTCCACAGAATCAATTAAAATAGTAATCATGTCAATAGCAGCTTGTGCAATTTTGGTTCCAGGACCAAAAACACCTACGGCTCCAGCATCAAATAAGAATTGATAATCTTGTGCAGGAATAACACCTCCCACGATTACCATAATATCTTCTCTTCCATAATTTTTTAATTCTTCAATCACTTGAGGAACTAATGTTTTGTGACCAGCAGCTAAAGATGAGATCCCTAAAATATGAACATCATTTTCAATTGCTTGCTTGGTCGCTTCCTTAGGAGTTTGGAATAAAGGCCCAATATCTACATCAAAACCAAGATCAGCATAGCCGGTAGCAACTACTTTGGCTCCTCTATCGTGACCATCTTGCCCTAGTTTGGCAATCATAATTCGAGGTCTTCTTCCCTCTAATTCAGCAAATTCATCTGCTAGTTGAGAAGCTTTCTTGAAGAGTTTGTCGTCTTTTATTTCTTTACTATACACGCCAGATATGGTTTTATGAACTGCTTTATGCCTACCGAAAACAGCTTCCAAAGCATCAGAAATTTCGCCTAAGGTAGCTCTATCTCTAGCTGCTTTTATTGCCAAATCTGATAAATTTCCTGTACCTGATTTCGCTGCATCTGTTAAATCAGTTAATCTAGCTTGTACTTCTTCAGTGTTTCTAGTCGCTTTTATGTGATCTAGTCGTTTTATCTGAGACTTTCTCACAGCTTCATTATCTACTTCTAAAATATGAAGTGGATCTTCTTCTTTTAACTGGTATTTATTAACGCCAACGATAATATCTTGCCCACTATCAATTTTTGCTTGCTTTTTAGCAGCAGCTTCTTCAATGCGCATTTTAGGAATTCCTTTTTCAATTGCTTTGGTCATTCCACCTAGTTCTTCAACTTCAAGCATTAATTCCCATGCTTTGTTTGCAATGTCTTCCGTCAATTTTTCTACATGGAAACTTCCAGCCCAAGGATCAACTGTTCTTGTAATTTGAGTTTCTTCTTGTAAATATATTTGAGTATTTCTAGCAATTCTTGCAGAGAAATCTGTAGGCAAAGCAATGGCTTCATCGAGTGCGTTTGTATGCAAGCTTTGGGTTCCTCCAAATTCTGCGGCCATCGCTTCAATAGTAGTTCTGGCAACATTATTAAAAGGATCTTGTTCTGTTAAACTCCATCCACTTGTTTGGCAATGGGTTCTTAATGCTAAAGACTTAAGGTTCTTAGGGTTGAATTGTTTTACAATCTTGGCCCACAGCATTCTTGCTGCTCTCATTTTAGCAATTTCGGTAAAATGATTCATACCAATTGCCCAGAAAAAAGAGAGTCTTGGAGCAAATGAATCGATGTCCATTCCAGCTTCTAAACCTTTTTTAAGGTACTCCAACCCATCTGCTAAGGTGTATGCTAATTCAATTTCCAATGTAGCTCCAGCTTCCTGCATATGATACCCGGAAATAGAAATAGAATTAAATTTCGGCATATTTTTACTGGTATATTCAAAAATATCAGCAATAATTTTCATGGAAGGACTAGGAGGGTAGATATAGGTGTTTCTTACCATAAACTCCTTCAAAATATCATTCTGAATGGTTCCTGAGAGTTGTTCAGGTGATACGCCTTGTTCTTCTGCAGCAATAATATAAAAAGCAAGAATAGGTAAGACAGCTCCATTCATAGTCATAGACACAGACATTTTATCTAGCGGAATTCCATCAAATAAAATTTTCATGTCTTCTGCAGAATCTATAGCAACCCCTGCTTTTCCAACATCACCCTGTACTCGTTCGTGATCAGAATCATAACCACGATGTGTTGCTAGATCAAAAGCAACAGACAATCCTTTTTGTCCAGCGTCTAAGTTTCTTCTGTAGAAAGCATTACTTTCTTCTGCTGTAGAAAAACCAGCATACTGTCTAATAGTCCACGGCCTTCTTACATACATAGTAGAATATGGACCTCTTAAGTTGGGTGCTATGCCAGCAATAAAATCTTCATGATTGTAGGCTATAGGATCTTTTTTTGAAGAAAAATCTAAGGTTAAATTTTGTACGCTCTTTCTAGGCATCGTCTAATTTCATTAAGTTGTACAACTTGACTTTAATTGTTTTTATTTCTTTCGTTTTCTTATTTTGTTGTTGCTGAACAAAGGAGAAATATACAATAGATATGACTAATAGAAATCCATATGTAAAAAAAATGAAATTTGTAACACTGCCAAATAAAAGGTAAGAATCATCTAGACAGTATAGCACAAATCCACTTATTGCTATAGTTAGCCATAATAAATGCTTCCACATTCTTTTTTTCGACTGTTCGATTTCCTTAAGTTTTTGTTTCTGAATCTTCTTCAGATGAATAATTTTACTGTTTTTTAGTGTCATAATAATTCCGTTTCCAATCGATGTTTTTCTTGTTGCTCAGAGAGCCTTACCTTGAGGATTGGGGGAATTAATGTTTTCGAGTTGTTCTTTTTTAAAAAAGGATAAATTTGAAGGTTGTCTTTCATTTTATCCTCTTTGTTAGGTAATTTATTGGTACCTAACAAGATAATCTGTTTATTGTTAAATTGATTCTGCTCTTTTTGAGCACTTTCATTGATTTTCTTTTGAATGATCCCGCTTTTTAATTGTTTTAAAAAACCGCCACCATTTTCTATTTGTTTAAATATAACCAAAGCTTTCTCAGCTAACTGTCTGGTGATACTATCGATATAATAGGTGCCATTTGCATAATTTTGAGCTTCGTTTAAATAAGCTTCTTTTTGTAAAATTAGCAACTGATTTCTTGAAATACGTTCTCCAAATT
>JAESUF010000043.1 GCA_016763215.1 Flavobacteriaceae bacterium | reverse complement strand
CGTATTGAAAATGCCAGTACACTTTTATTAAATAAAAACGAGCTTTCTGTCGCTGAAATTGCCTATCAATGTGGCTTTGGAAACTTATCAAACTTCAATCGGCAATTTAAAACTGTAAAGAAAAACACGCCTTCTCAATATCGATTAAAGCACTAAAGGTTCTTCAGTTCTTCTTTTACTTTTTTTGTTAGCCCTTTCACAACCAAATCATAAGAATGATTGATTAGTTCTAATTGAAATTCATTAGAAATATCCTTATTGTTTTCTATCGTATTCCAGTGTTTGGTATTGACATATCTGGCATCTGGTTTTCGTCCTTGCTGAAATCCACCCAAAATTCCTTCGTAAGAATCTCTGAGTTCTAATGCCTTTTCTGGGTCTAGTTTTATTACATAAAGCTCGTGCCCATTTTCCCACCGATCTAAAGGAACCATGATAAACATCTTTCCCATCACTTTAAAAACTAAAGTGTCGTTATCAAAAGGAAATTCTTCTGTCGTTCCTTTTTTTGAAATACAGTATTCACGAAGTAGTTCTACGTTCATATTAATAATCGATTTTTATGAAAAATTCTGAAGCTCTATTCTTAGTTTCTTCGTCAGCCCTTTTATGACTAATTCATAAGAATGGTCAATTAACTCAAATAAGAATTTGTCTGAAGTATCTTGATTGGCGGTCACCGTATTCCAATGTTTTTTACTCATATGAAAACCGGCATCGATACTATCGTATGTATCACGTAGTTCTATAGCCCATTCAGGGTCGCATTTCAAATTGATGGTTTCAATTCCTTGTTCCCAACGACTCAAAGGTGCCAACGCAAACATTTTTCCCATGACCTTAAATACCAGCGTATCAAAATCGAAAGGAAACTCTTCTGTGACTCCTTTTTTAGAAATACAATACTCACGAAGTTGTTCTATGTTCATTTTTATGAATATTTTAGTATAAAGATAATTAGTTTTAACTTTTACCGATTAAAAAATTTTAAATCATGAGGAATAAAGGAACATATTTTCTTTTAATTAGTTGCTTTTTTATTAGTGTCAATTCCATAGCTCAAATAAAAAAAGATACGCTTAAAATTTTATTTGTAGGTAATAGCTATACTTATTTTGAAAGTATGCCTCAAATGGTTTCTCAAATCTCCGGCAATACCAAAACAAAATTAATCACTAGAAAAAGTACTGTTGGCGGAGCTAAACTGAGTCAGCATTGGCGAGGAGTAAGAGGCTTAAAAACAAAAGAGATCATCCAAAAAGGAACGTTTGATATTGTTGTACTACAAGACCATAGTATGATGGCCTTAAATGCACCTGATAGTCTTAGAAAGTACGCTAAATTATTCTCTGATTTTATTAAAAAACACAATGTTACACCCTATTTCTATTTGACATGGGCTAGAAAAAGCACACCTAAACGACAAGCAGAGATTACCAAAGTATATACTGAAATTGCAAATACAAATAATGCTGTTTTGGTTCCCGTAGGAGAAGCATGGGCCTTGGCTCAAAAGTCACGTCCAAGCATTCAATTGTACCATTCTGATGGAAGTCACCCCTCCAAATTAGGTGCTTATTTAACGGCTTCTGTATTTGTAGCTGTCTTATCGAAGGAAGTTCCAAAAAGCGATGGAGAGAACGATAAAAACCCCATTTCTATCGCTACAAGCGAACTACTATTCAGTAAGAAAATTGCAACGAGTTTTATCTTGAAAAAATAATGGATGACAAAGACAATTTCTATTTAAATAAATCAGAACCTAACAAAAGTTGTTTGATGGCTATGCGTGATATCCTTCTTAATTGTGGTGATTCTATTACTGAAACTCGGAAATATGGAATGCCTTGTTTTTGTTATGAAAAGAAAGCTTTTTGCTACTTATGGGTCGATAAAAAAAGTAATGAACCTTATTTTCTGATGGTAGAAGGCAAACATCTTAATCATCCAAAACTAGAAACTGGAGATCGTTCTCGAATGAAAATTTTCAGAATAGACCCAAATAAAGACCTCCCTATTTCAACCATTAATTTGATTATGAATCAGGCTTTAGATGTATACAAAAACGGAGTTGTTTAGGCGTTCAAATTCAAAACCTCATAGAGCATTGGTTTACTCGGACTTGCATCATTTTCAAATGGTGCTACCATTAAGTTTAAGAAATAGGTTCCATCCTCAATCGAATTCGGCACAAAAATGAATTCGGTAATTGTAGCATCCATTCTAAGTTTTCCTGCTGTATTCCAAAAAGCATTATGCGATCTTAATTCTCCTTCATCCTTTTCTCTATCAACTGAAGGAAGATCTATCAATAGATGTTTGATGCCTTTTTCACGCAAATAAATAGCCGCTTCCTCTAGCATATAAATCGGATTGGTATTCGAATATTGCGTCGTTTTTTTATCTTCTAAATTGGGTAATGTTCGGATCACAATGGCATCTCTCTTCTTATTTCCCAAAGTAAATTGCAACAGTCGTTTCGTAATCACGAAATCACCATCAATTTTCTCTGGCGGGATTGTGACTACTTCCGCTAAAAAGAAAAACTGATTTAAATGCTTATTGATTGAATGTATTTCTTCAGTAATATGACCTACAGTCTCGGTATGTGTTCCATGAGAATGTGGATTGAATTCAATCATATTAAAATTAACATCGGCTCCTTCTGCTACAAGACCTACCCAATCGTCTGAAGCAACAGGGTATATTTTGGGCGGACCAATATACCAAGCATTTACGTTTTCTTTCGTTGCATCAATAGCTATCGAAATATCTCTAGGCTTGGATAAATCGATTGTGTATTTTTTAGAGTTGTATTTTATTTCTGTGATCATTTATTTTGAACTTGTTTCAATAGCTTTTAAATTTTATAATCTCAAATATAAATCTTTTAATTCAGGATTATATTCTTTAACTAAATTCCATTTCCATTCTTTTTTAACAGATGCTGAAATTAATTCAGCATAAATAAATCAGAGGCAATTCCATCCGATAAAAATTTTCCTTTTTGTGTTGTTTTCAATTTCCCTTTGTCAATATACAACAATTGTTGCTCAATATATTTCTCAGATTGTTTTGCTAAATAATCGAAATAGGTTTTTCCATACTCTTGCTTCACTTTATCCAGAGAAACTCCCCATAGGGTTCTTAGTCCAGTCATAACATACTCATTATACTGATCTGTTACTGACAATATTTCTCTTTCAATAGGCAATTCATTTTGCTGAATTGCATCAATATATTTCGAATTGTTTCGAACATTCCAGCTTCGTTGTTTTCCATCAAAAGAATGTGCTGAAGGTCCGATTCCTAAATAAGACTTCCCTTTCCAATAAGCTGAATTGTTTTGACTAAAAAACCCTTCCTTTCCAAAGTTTGACAATTCATAATGGGTAAAATCATGCGCTTCTAATTCTTCAAGTAATATCGTAAACTGCTCTTGCGCTTGCTCATCATTTACTGGAGCAATCACTCCTTTTTTTATTAGCGATTCTAACGCGGTTCTAGGCTCTACTGTTAAAGCATAACTCGAAATATGTGGAACACCAAAAGACAATGCTGTTGCTATGTTCTCTTTCCATTGTTCGTTAGTCAGTCCTGGAATTCCATAGATTAGATCCAATGAAATATTCTCAAAATGACGAACCGCTATAGACAGGCAACTCTTTGCTTCTTTAGCATTGTGTGCACGATTCATTAGTTTTAAATCATTTTCAAAAAAAGACTGAATCCCAATACTCAAACGGTTCACTTTACTTTGAGCAAGTTCTTGAATAATCGCTTCATTTAAATCATCCGGATTCGCTTCTAATGTAATTTCTGGGTCTGAACTCACTGTATGGCTATCATAAACAGCAGCAATAATTGCATCGATTTCAGATTGCGAAAGCATACTAGGTGTTCCTCCTCCAAAATAAATGGTTTCTATAACTTCATTGTTCAATTCGTCTTTCCGAAGTTCTATCTCATGAATCAAACAATTAACAAGCTCATCTTTCTTCTTTAAAGAGGTAGAAAAATGGAAATCGCAATAATTACATGCTTGCTTGCAAAAAGGAATATGAATGTAGATACCGGCCATTATTCAATTATCAGTGTTCTGTTATCAATTATCAGTGTTCAGTTATCAATTAAACAATTATCAGTGTTCAGTTATCAAGATTACTTATTAATCCGTGTAGTTTTCAAAATTGAAAACAAAATCTTACCAATTTCATCTGCTCTATTATATAGGTTTTGAAATTCTTCTTCAAGTATATCTCCACTATCTTTTAAGATATGCAACCAATACTTTGACTCTAAACATTCTTTATAAGCAATTGACATTTTTGCAGAGAAATCTGCCTTAGAAATTGCACCATTTGCTTCTACAATGTTTGCACCAACCGATGTTCCACTTCTCATTAATTGCTTTGATAGTATGTATACTTTGTTTTTACTCATTAGATTTCTACTTAACTTAACAATTAATAGCGCAAAATCATATGATTTATTCTGTAATGGATTATTCTTTAATTTCATAGCATTGAAATTTTTAAAATTAGTTCGTATTAATAGTTCCCTGATAATTGTTAATTGTTAATTGTTAATTGTTAATTCTTTAATTGATAATTGTTAACTGTTAATTCTTTAATTGATAATTGATAACTGTTAATTGACCTTCTTCGGGTTCTGTTTCACAAAAGCATCCCAACCTGTATAATTTTTTCCTAATGAGATTTTCCCCATATTGTAAAAATGGCAAACAGCAGCTGCTAAGCCATCGGTAGCATCTAAATTTTTAGGCAGTGTTTTTAACCCTAGTAAACTCTGTAGCATTTTTGCTACTTGCTCTTTACTAGCATTTCCATTCCCTGTAATGGCCATTTTAATTTTCTTCGGTAAATATTCGGTAATCGGAATTTCACGAGACAATCCTGCAGCCATGGCGACCCCTTGTGCTCGACCTAACTTTAACATCGATTGAACATTTTTTCCAAAAAATGGTGCTTCAATAGCAATTTCATCTGGATGGTATGTATCGATTAACTCAACCGTTCTTTCAAAAATAAGTTTCAGTTTTAAATAATGGTCATCGTACTTCTTCAACATCAATTCATTCATTTGAATAAACTCCATTTTCTTACCAACAATCTTAATCAACCCAAACCCCATAATGGTCGTTCCTGGGTCTATTCCTAAAATAATTTTTTCTGTTTTCAGATGATTGTAATTTGGTCATTGCAAATAAAATGAAACCTGTCTCCCGACAAAGGCAAGCAATCTTTACCTAACAAAAGATTACTTCTTCATTTTACTCTGCGTAATGACGATTATTTCTTACTTTGCACTGAGATGTCAACTTCAGTTCCATACAAATCTAATCAATTCTTGTGGCTTGTCTTTAAACTCTTCATAGTTATTGCTTGTGGGTTCTTCATCTACGATAGTATCGTGAATAAT
>JAESUF010000042.1 GCA_016763215.1 Flavobacteriaceae bacterium | reverse complement strand
GACTTTGAAACTTTACCCAATCAGTTTGTAATAAAAGCTACTCACGCTAGTAGCTATAATTTAATAGTTAGTGATAAAAAGGATCTTCATAAAACGAAGACGAAGCTGCTTTTTAAAAAATGGTTGAATAAAAACCAATATTACAGAACTGGGCAAGAATGGGCTTATAAAGATTTAAAACCTAAATTGATTGCAGAAAAGTATTTGAAAGAAGACAATGAAACATCACTTATAGATTATAAGTTTTATTGTTTTAAGGGAGTTGCAAAATTTATAGAAGTACATTTAGATAGAGCAGACAATCATAAAAGAGCATTTTATGATTTAGATTTTAAAATATTGCCTTTTAGAAATGTTGCATTAAAGAAAAGTATTGATAAGGAAATAGAAAAGCCTTCTACTTTAAATGAAATGATTCGATTATCAGAAATATTGGCAGATAAACTCCCTTTTGTGCGAGTTGATTTTTACTCCATAAGCAATAAGATTATCTTTGGTGAGATGACATTTTACCCTTCAGATGGAAGAAAAGATTTTTATCCCGAAAAATACAATAGAAGTATAGGTGATTTATTTGAATTACCACGTCTATTAAAAAATCAAAGAGAGGTTACAGAAATTTAAAATAAATTTGTTGATGAGTGAGTTTGGAAAACATCCAATAGATGCGGTTATTACTTGGGTAGATGGAGAAGATGACTCACATCAAAAAAAAATACTTCCATATTTAGAAGATAAAAATGGATTAAAAAATATAGCTTTTAGCAAGCGAACTTACCAAGTAGAAGAAATTAAATTTACAGTAGATTCAATTATCAAGTTCGCTGCATTTATTAGAAAGATATACATTGTAACAGATAACCAAACTCCATTATTTTTAAAGTCTAAAGAAAATATGGAGGTTTATAAAAATGTTATTATTGTAGACCATAAAGCTATTTTTAAAGAAAAGGAATCCTTTTTACCTGTTTTTAATTGTAGACCTATAGAGACAAGGTTGTATACAATTCCTAATTTATCAGAACATTTTATTTATTTTAATGATGATATGTTTTTGATTAAAGAAACGAAACCAAGCGATTTTTTTGTGAACGGATTTCCTGTTTTAAGAGGTAAGTGGTTAACGTTTAACGAAAATATTTTCTATAAAAGGATGTTCACAAACGAGCGTAAGAAAAAGAAAGCTGGTCATAGAAAAGCTCAAGAAAGAGGAGCGAAAATAGTTGGATTTAAGAAGTGTTTTAAATTTCATCATACACCATATCCACTTAGGAAATCTACATTTATAAACTTTTTTAAGGAAAACCAAGAAATAGAAACCCTAAACATTAAATATAGATTTAGAAATTTCAATCAATTTACACCACAAGGTTTGGCCAATCATTTAGAGATAAAAAGCAATACTTTTGTTTTGAAAAACGATTATCAACTTGTTTATTTTCAGAATTATAAAAAACCTTTTAGATGGTTGAAATTCAAGTTGAATTCTTCTTTGAAAAATAAAAATAAATTGTTTTTATGCATGCAAAGTTTGAATGAGTCTCCTAAAAATAAATTGGACTATATAAAAGATTGGTTACATAAAAGATATGATTAATTTCTGATGGAAAATCTACTTAAAAAGGCATGTGATCATTTGCAACAAGAAAAAACAATCTTGTATCCAACAGATACTGTTTGGGGTTTAGGTTGTGATGCTACAAATGATGAAGCAGTCGCTAAAATTTATAAAATAAAGGAAAGAGAAGAAAGTAAGAGTTTAGTGGTTCTAGTAAGTTCTTTAAACATGCTTAAGAAACATGTTTCAATATCTGAAAAAGTAAAAGGTATTCTGAACAAAGCAACAATACCAACCACAATAATTTACACGAACCCGAAGGGGATTTCTCAAAATGTAATTGCTAAAGATAATACAGTTGCTATTAGAATTGTACAAGACACCTTTTGCCGAAAACTGATTAAAAGCTTTGGAAAACCTATTGTTTCTACTTCAGCAAATGTAAGTGGTGAAGCTACTCCAAAATCATTTTCAGAAATAAGTCAACCTATTTTGGAAGGAGTAGATTATATAGTAAATTTGAACCTTGATAGAATTACTGAAAAATCATCTACTATTTTAAAAATTAAAGGTGATACTATTGAAGTAATAAGAGCTTAATTCATGCAAGAAATAAATTATAAAGAAGCAATCTCTTCAGATATTTTTCCAATCATCTCACAGGCATCCGCATTATTGAATGTAAGAAGTTATGTGATTGGAGGTTTTGTTCGTGATTTTGTATTAAAAAGAGGGACAGCTAAAGATATTGATGTTGTTGCTATTGGAAGTGGGATTGAACTAGCAAAAAAAGTTTCAAGCCTCTTACCTAACAAACCGAAAGTTCAGATCTTCAAAACGTATGGAACAGCGATGTTGCGTTATAAAGATGTTGAATTGGAATTTGTGGGAGCCAGAAAGGAATCCTATTCTGAAGATAGTCGTAATCCAGAAGTAACAGAAGGAACATTAGAAGATGATCAGAATCGTAGAGATTTCACGATTAATGCGTTGGCCATAAGTTTGAATGAAGGTGATTATGGGAGTTTGTTAGATCCGTTTGATGGAATTACAGATTTAAAAAATGGATTGATTAAAACCCCATTGAATCCAGACATTACTTATTCTGATGATCCTTTGCGCATGATGAGAGCAATTCGTTTTGCGACACAATTGAATTTTCAAATTGAAGAACAATCATTACAAGCAATTACAAAAAATGCAACTCGTTTGGATATTATTACCCGAGAACGCATTGTTGATGAATTGAATAAAATTTTGTCGTCACCAAAACCATCAATAGGTTTTTTATTATTGGAAAGGACTAATTTATTAGAGAGAATCCTTCCTGAATTAATTGCACTTAAAGGAGTAGAAGAGGTCGATGGGCAAAAACATAAAGATAATTTTTATCACACCTTCGAAGTAGTTGATAATATTGCTAAAAACACAAATGATGTATGGTTGCGTTGGGCTGCTTTATTACACGATATAGGAAAAGCGCCAACAAAACGGTTCAGTACTAAAGTTGGATGGACATTTCATTCTCATGAATTTGTTGGGTCTAAAATGGTCTATAAACTGTTTAAAAGGTTAAAAATGCCATTGAATAACAAGGTGAAGTTTGTGCAAAAGATGGTGATGCTAAGTTCTCGACCTATTGTATTGGCATCTGAAGTTACAGATTCGGCAGTAAGGAGATTGGTGTTTGATACAGGTGATGATATTGATTCTTTAATGACCTTGTGTGAGGCAGATATTACAACCAAAAATTCGCGTAAATTTCAACGCTATCATAAAAACTTTGAATTGGTCCGCACTAAAATTAAAGAGGTAGAAGAACGTGATCATGTTCGTAATTTTCAACCACCAATTTCTGGTGAGGAGATTATGGAAACCTTTAATTTAAAACCTTGTCGTGAAATTGGTCAGATAAAGGAGGCAATAAAG
>JAESUF010000041.1 GCA_016763215.1 Flavobacteriaceae bacterium | reverse complement strand
TGCCCTATCGCGTTTTGCGTTTGTGTGGAGGTGATGTCACTTTTGCTTCTGCGTTAACCTACGATTTTGAAGTGTTTTCAACAGCACAAGATAGGTGGCTAGAAGTAAGTTCTGTTTCTAACTTTGAAACATTTCAAGCGAACAGATTAAAATTGAGGTTTAAAAATAAAGACGGGAAAAACCAACTAGCGCATACATTAAATGGTAGCGCATTGGCTTTGCCTAGAATATTGGCAAGTATTTTAGAGAACTATCAAACAGAAGATGGAATTCAAGTTCCGGAAGCCTTGATTCCTTATACGGGTTTTGATATGATTAATTAGCAACAATTGCTATCATCAATCTCTTGCATTTGTTCATTTCTAATAAAGCGTTAAAGTAATCGCTTATTTGTCCAGTTCTCATAAACTCTTTCGAGTCTTGTTTTGCTGTTTCGTATTGTTTGGTTAAGTCTTTCATTTTATTTTTCGATTGGTTATTTACTACTAAGACAATTATTGTGCCAAAATGTTACAAAGACGATGGTCGAAACAAGTAGGTTTAATAAAAAATTAACATATAAGTTGGTTATCTTTGGTTCTATATGAAGCGTTTTTTTCTTGTTTTTTTCTTATTTATCAGTAGTGTAAGCTATGCTCAGAACAATTTTTTAATTGCGGAGAATTACTTTCGTCAAGGGGAATATAAAAAAGCATCACAGCTCTATGAAACCTTGCTGAAGAAAAACCCTTTTAACAGCACCTACTTAAAACGATTTGTTACCTGTTTACAAGAAACGGATGACTATAAAAAGGCACATGCCGTTCTTGAGAAAACACTAAAAACCAACCCTTCTCAAAAATACTTATATGTAGAAATTGGGTACAACTACGAACGACAACAAAAAACAGACCTCGCTATAAATGAATATCAAAAAGCACTCGAGGCAATTGATACAAACCCCAGTCTGGGAGGAATCATCGCCAGTATGTTTCGACGAAACAACTTACTCGATTATGCGCTTGATGCGTATGCCAAAACACTGGTATTGAATCCAAATGCGAATTATCAATTTCAAATTGCTCAGATTTATGGAGAGAAAGGGGCCTTTGAAAAAATGTTTGATTCGTATATCAAACTCATTGATAAAAATGAAAGTTATATTGGCACTGTACAACGATTTATTAGTAAATATATTACTGAAAACGCTTCCGATAAAAACAACATCGCGTTAAAAAAATCTTTACTCCGTAAATCGATTAGCAATCCTAAAAACGTTTGGAACGAACTGTTGAGTTGGCTGTTTACAAAACAAAAAGAGTATGCAAAGGCTTTTATTCAAGAGAAAGCTCTTTTTAAAAGAAACCCCGAATACCTTGACAATATAAAAACCTTAGGGAAGATTGCTTTTGACGACACGGATTATAATGCTGCAAAAAACGCCTTTTCTTTTCTCCTTAAAAACACCAATTTTATAGACGAAAAATTAAATGCAGAATTGTATTTACTAAAAATAGAAATCGGTTTAAAAGAGAAAAATATTGTTTCACGTTTTGAAAAAACCCTTGCCAAATACGGTGTAAATAAAACAACGATTCCTGTTCAAATAACCTATGCTGAATTTTTAACTTTTACCAAAAATGAACCTGAAAAAGCGCAGTACATTTTAGAAAATGCATTGAATTTTTCAAAATCAAAATTTCAAAAAGCACGAATCAAGTTAAAGCTCGGAGAGGTTCTCGTTTTTACAGAACGTTTTAATAAAGCGCTTATTTATTTTTCGCAAGTACAAACGCAGCTTAAAAATCACCCATTGTCTCAAGAGGCAAGATATAAAGTGGCGCAGACTTCTTATTATAAAGGTGATTTTAAATGGGCAAAGGCACAATTAAAGATCCTTAAAGGGTCTACAACACAATTGATTGCTAATGATGCTGTTGATTTGTTTTTACTCATTTCTAACAACGGCCCTAGAGACTCTATTCCTTCTGGGTTAAAAGATTTTGCTAAGGCCGATTTATTAGCCTATCAGAACAGAAATATTGAAGCGATTGCTATTTATTCCTCGCTTCTCAAAAATTTTCAAGGGCAAGAAATAGAGGATGAAACCTTATTCTATCAGGCGAAAATATTTGTCAAAGAATCACAGTATGAAAACGCGGTGACAAACCTCATCAAGTTAGTTGATATCGACGAAGAGGGTGTTTTAGTAGATGATGCCTATTACTTATTAGCAGAAATCTATAGAAAACACATAAAAAACCTAGAAAAAGCTTCAGAATACTATCAAAAAATTATCTTTGAAAAAGCTTCCAGTATTTACCTTGTTGATGCAAGAAAAAAGTTTAGAGAACTCCGAGGAGACACTGTGAATTAAACAATAATTTAAGGTTACAATGCGTCATTTTCACACCAATTGTTATCGTAATTTATTGATACTTTAGAAACTATGTACATATACAACATTACAATGAATATAGATGAGTCCGTTCATAGTGAATGGCTCTCTTGGATAGAAAACCACATACAAGACGTTTTAGCAACTGGTAAATTTATTTCAGCTAAACTTACGCAGGTTTTGGTAGAAGAAGCTGAGGGGGGCGTTACATATTCTATTCAGTACACTGCAAAGACGCGAGAAGATTTAGATAAATATTACAAAGAAGACGCGCCTCAGTTAAGAAATGATGGACTAAAAAAGTTTGCAGATAAGGTGCTTGCTTTTAGAACAGAGCTGAAGGTTGTAAATGAGTTTTACCCAACAAGTATTAATAATTAATCATGTCAGTTAGAGCAAAGAAACATCTCGGTCAGCATTTTTTAAAAGATGAAGACATCGCAAAAAAAATTGCAGATTCATTGACGGGAAACGGATATCAAAACATCCTAGAAATTGGTCCTGGAATGGGGGTCTTAACAAAATATTTATTGCAAAGAGAATCAAAAATAACGGTCATGGAGCTAGATTCAGAGTCCGTTGCTTATTTGCAAGACGATTTTAAAAAAGAACACATTCAGCTAAATACATCTCCAAGTAAATTTGAGATCATTGAAGGTGATTTCTTAAAACAAGATTTGACTTCTTTTTTCAACAAAAAGCAAGTTGCTATTATTGGAAACTACCCCTATAATATCTCTTCACAAATTGTTTTTAAAGCGATTGAACATCGAGCATTTGTTCCTGAACTTACAGGAATGTTCCAAAAGGAAGTCGCCAAAAGAATTGCAGAAAAAGAGGGAAGTAAGGTTTATGGAATTATCTCTGTTCTTACACAGGCCTTTTTTGACGCAGAATATTTATTTACTGTTCCTCCAACGGTTTTTGCCCCTCCACCAAAGGTAGATTCCGGAGTAATTCGTCTTACTAGAAAAAAAGAATACACCCTCCCAGTTGATGAAAAATTATTTTTTAGAGTGGTAAAAACCGCCTTCAATCAAAGAAGGAAAATGTTGAGGGGTAGTTTAAAGTCTTTCAATCTTTCGAATACCTTAAAAGAAGATACTATATTTGCGATGCGTCCAGAACAATTGTCTGTAAACGAGTTTATTGAGCTTACGCGTAAAATCGCAAATGATGTCATTTGAAATCACTAAAGAACTTTTAGAAAACGTTGTACTGTATATAGACAGTTCTAATGACACTGCCCTAAATCAGTTGTTTGATGAAATGCACCATGCAGACATTGCTGAAATTTTAGATGAAATTTCTTTTGATGAAGCGGTATATATCATCAAGCTTTTAGATTCTGAAAAAACCTCAGAGGTTTTAATGGATGTAGATGATGACGTCCGTGAAAAAATCTTAAATAATTTATCTGCCAAAGAGATTGCGGAAGAAGTTGAAGAACTAGATTCTGATGATGCTGCAGATATTATTGGAGAGCTTTCGGAAGAACGACAAGAGGCGGTAATGTCTCAGATTGAAGATGAAGAGCATGTAAAAGAAATTGAAGAACTTCTTACTTATGATGAAGATTCTGCGGGTGGTTTGATGGCAAAAGAACTGGTAAAAGTGAATGAAAACTGGACTGTTCTTAAGTGTGTCAAAGAAATGCGGATTCAAGCAGAAGAAGTAACTAGAGTGCATTCTATCTATGTTGTTGACGATGATGAAAAATTAAAAGGACGGTTGTCTTTAAAAGATTTATTAATTACTTCTACCCGAACTCCTATTTCTGAAATTTACATTCCTAAAGTCGACTTTGTACGAGTTCATGATGATTTGGATGATGTTTCTAACATCATGAGAAAGTATGATTTGGAGGCAATTCCTGTTGTTGATGAGAATATGATTTTATTGGGAAGAATTACCATTGATGATATTGTTGATGTTATCAAAGAAGAAGCCGATAAAGATTACCAATTAGCTGCCGGTTTGGTAGAAGATGTTGAGGCGGATGATAGTATTTTTGAATTGACAAAAGCACGTTTACCCTGGTTAATCCTCGGATTATTTGGTGGGTTGGGAAGTGTTTTTATCATGGAAGGTTTTGAAGACGCCATGCTAAAATACAAGCATCTTTTCTTTTTTACTCCCTTAATTGCAGCCATGGCTGGAAATGTTGGCGTACAATCCTCTGCAATTATTGTGCAAGGTTTGGCCAATGACAATGTAAAAGGAAGTCTTTGGAAACGTCTTCTAAAGGAGGTAGGGCTTAGTTTAATCAATGGGCTGCTTTTAGGCATCATCTTAATTGCCGTTGCTCCTTTAATGGGCTTAGACCTTCAATTTAGCTTAACCATTTCCATCTCGATGCTTTTAGTGATCATAGTCGCATCTCTTGTTGGAACTTTTGTTCCTATAATTTTAGATAAAAGAGGAATCGATCCTGCTATAGCAACAGGTCCTTTTATTACAACCAGTAATGATATTTTTGGAATTTACTTGTTCTTTATGATTGCAAAAGCAATCTTACATTTCTAAAAAAAAATATACCTCTCAGTTTTAACACTGAGAGGTATTCCCTTTTTCTTTTTTCTGATTACCGTCCCCTAATAGTAACCAGCAATATTCCCTCTTCAGTATTATTTCTAATACGTCAGAGTCGCAAATTTATAAACTACTGGGCAAGTCACCGTGCGTAAAACCGCACTTAAAAATGTGGATTTCCGCACTAGTGCTAATCGATAATTCCTAATTCTTTGGCTTTTATAACAAGATCTGTGTTATTATTGGCTCCTAAATCGATTCGAAGATTGGCCAATTTATTCTCTATTGCTCTCTTTTTTAAGAAGGTCCCGTCTGATTTTGAAATGATTCCTTCTAGGTTCCCAATTTTAGATTGTCTGGGGAGCTCTTTTAAGATTTGAAGAGCGATGTCGTCCATCAAGATGTGAACAACCTTTCTTTTTTGTATTTTTTGATGTACTTCATGGGTATAAAAAGAGTAGCCTTTCATCATTTGCTGAATCGCAAAATTAAGTTCATCACCCGAACAATGGCTTTTTAAAATATAAGCATCTGGGTTGAGGTTGTTAACGACATTGAAAATACGATTGGTTTCTGAATGGCCAGAGATAACACCTGTTTTGATTGAAATTCCTTCTTTTTTTAGCTTGCTAATTAAAGCTTCCCCGTCATCTAAAATGGTCTCGCTTGTCTGATTGTCAAAACTTAAATCGGTGAAAAGAACGTGAAAAGGTTCTGTTGCTTCAACTTCTTTTATTGCCGTATAGGCAGCGTCACAGGTACTAAGACAGGTGGTTTCATAATTAGAGAACTGTCCTAAGGCATTGCAAATTCCTTCCAACATGAGTTTATGATCGTCTACAACTAAAACTTTTACTTTATCTTCCATTCATTGGAATTCTTACTACGGTTCCTGTTCCTTTCTCGCTGGTTTCAATGTTGAAAGTTCCGCGAATTTCTTCCACTCTCTCTTTCAGGTTTTTAAGTCCAATTCCTTTTTTATTGACCGACGTATCAAACCCTTTTCCATTGTCTTTTAAATGCAATACGATTTCCTTTTTTTCTAAAGAAAAAGAAATTACAAATTGAGACGCTTCTGCATACTTTCTTGTGTTTTGAAGACTTTCTCGAATGCAAAGATAGAAGGTTCTTTTAATTGTGCTATTTATTTCGCTCCAAGGTAGGTCGTTAATTCCCTCTATTGAAATCCGGAAAGAAGGAGTAAAGTAGTCTGACACGAGGTTTAACACCTGATCTTTAAACGAGACTTCATCAAAACGGACACTGCTTAATTGATGGGATAGGTTTCGAACGTTTTCTTTAATTTTTTCAATGCTTTTTGTTTCTTCACCTAGGGTTGTGTTCTCTAATTTTTGATGCAACATTCGTAAATCTCCTGCGACCTCATCATGCAATGATTTCGCAATTTGTTGGCGCTCTTCTTCTCTTGCCGTTGCTTTTTGTAGCTGGGCTTCATAGGCTAGTTTCTTTCTTCTACTTCTATAGAATGTAAAACTTAACACCAATGCTAACAACGCAGCCACAGAAAACAACCTCCCTATAATTTTTTGTTGTCGCTCAGTTTCTATTTCAGCCTGTTTCTTACTGTTTTCTAGTTTTAAGCCAACGTTCTCCTTGTCTTTTTTTTCTGTCTCATAACGAACTTTTGCAAATTGATTTTTAAGATAGCGTTCACGGCTATTTAAACTATCACTCAACGCAACATACTCGTTAAAATATTTTTTTGATTTAACTTCTAGAGATAATTCCCCTAACTTTAACAAGGCTGATTACAGTGTTGCATTGTTGTTAACTCTTTTTGCTAAGTCATAGCCTTTTTTTGCATGGTACAGTGCTTTTTGATTCTTTCCTTCTAGTTGATGAAAATTTGATAAGCCATTATGTAAAAGGCTTTGTCCATAAAGATTCCCTTCTTTTTCTCTTAGTTTGAGAAGCTTAT
>JAESUF010000040.1 GCA_016763215.1 Flavobacteriaceae bacterium | reverse complement strand
GATAGAAGTGTTGAAGAAGTAGTAAACTGCGCTATTCAAGAAGACGCAAATTCAATTGCACTGACATCTTATCAAGGTGGTCATAATGAGTATTTCAAATACATGTATGATTTACTTCAAGAAAAAGGAGCTGGCCACATCAAAATTTTTGGTGGTGGAGGCGGAGTAATTCTTCCTGGAGAGATCAAAGATTTGATGGATTATGGAATTACTCGTATCTATTCTCCTGATGATGGTCGAAAATTAGGGTTGCAAGGAATGATTAACGATTTGGTGCAACAGTCTGATTTTGCTATTGGAGATGTATTGAATGGTGAAATAAACCGTCTGGATAAAAAAGATATTGGAAGCATCGCTAGAGTGATCTCTTCTGCAGAAAATTTTCCTGAAGTAGCAAAAGAAACGTTAAAAGCCATTCATAAGAAAAACGAAAATTCAACCACACCTGTTTTAGGAATTACTGGTACAGGAGGGTCTGGAAAATCAAGTTTGGTTGACGAACTGGTTCGTCGATTTTTAATTGACTTTCCTGAGAAAACTATTGGATTGATTTCTGCAGACCCATCTAAACGTAAAACTGGGGGAGCTTTGTTAGGGGATCGTATTCGTATGAATGCAATCAATAACGAGCGCGTTTATATGCGTTCATTGGCAACTCGTCAATCTAATTTAGCCTTATCAAAATATGTGAACGAAGCAGTACACGTTTTAAAAGCTGCTGAATTCGACTTGATTATTTTAGAAACTTCTGGTATTGGACAATCGGATACTGAAATTAAAGAACATTCAGACACTTCTTTATATGTAATGACTCCTGAATTTGGAGCTGCTACACAATTAGAGAAAATCGACATGTTAGATTTTGCTGATTTAGTAGCCATTAATAAGTTCGACAAACGTGGAGCTTTAGATGCAATACGTGATGTGAAGAAACAATATATGCGTAACAACAACTTATGGGATACCCATATGGATGATATGCCTGTTTACGGAACCATTGCTTCTCAGTTTAATGACCCAGGAATGAATTCGCTATACAAAGCGATTATGGATAAACTGGTTGAAAAAACGGGAGTTGATTTAAAATCCGACATGGAAATCACCAAGGAAATGTCAGAGAAAATATTTGTAATTCCTCCAGCAAGAGTTCGTTATTTATCTGAAATTGCAGAGAGTAATAGAGCCTATGATAAGAAGGCGGATGATCAGGTTGGTGTTGCTCAAAAACTTTTTGGTATTTTCAAAACAATTGAATCTATTCTTGATGATACATTGAGCAAAATCGAAATGTCGTCATATTTAACAAAAACTGGATTAGAACAAGATGAAGTACTTAATTTTGTTAAAGATGACAATGATAAAGAGTTTCTCAAACTTTTATTTGCTCAATTTGAGAAAGTAAAAATGAACCTTGACCCATATAATTGGGAAATTATTTTAAACTGGAAAGAAAAAGTACAACGCTATAAAAACCCTATCTATTCCTTTAAGGTTCGTGATAAAGAAATTAAGATTGAAACACATAGTGAGTCTTTGTCCCATTCTCAAATTCCTAAAGTAGCCTTGCCTAAGTATGAAGCTTGGGGTGATTTGCTAAAATGGAATCTACAAGAGAATGTCCCTGGTGAATTCCCTTTTACTTCTGGACTCTACCCGTTTAAAAGAACTGGGGAAGATCCAACGAGAATGTTTGCAGGAGAAGGTGGACCAGAACGTACCAACAGACGTTTCCATTATGTGAGTTTAGGAATGGATGCAAAGCGTTTATCCACAGCTTTTGACTCGGTAACTTTATATGGTAATGATCCTGGGCGCAGACCTGATATTTACGGAAAAATTGGAAACGCAGGAGTTTCAATCTGTTGTTTGGATGATGCTAAGAAATTATATTCTGGGTTTGATTTAAGTCATCATATGACTTCAGTCTCTATGACCATTAATGGACCAGCACCAATGTTATTAGGATTCTTTATGAATGCTGCCATCGATCAAAATTGTGAAAAATATATAAAAGAACATAAACTTGAAAAAGCCGTTGAAGCTAGATTCAAAAAAGTGTATGATTCTAAAGGATTAGAAAGACCTACTTATCAAGGAAAATTACCTCAAGGAAACAATGGCCTAGGGTTAATGCTCTTAGGTTTAACTGGAGATCAAGTATTACCTGCTGATGTCTATGCAAAAATTAAAACGGAAACGTTAGCGCAAGTTAGAGGAACTGTTCAAGCAGATATTTTAAAAGAAGACCAGGCACAAAACACCTGTATTTTCTCTACTGAATTCGCATTGCGTTTGATGGGTGATGTACAAGAATACTTTATTGAAAAACAAGTCCGTAATTTCTATTCCGTTTCTATTTCTGGATATCATATTGCCGAAGCTGGCGCAAATCCTATTACCCAATTGGCATTAACGTTGTCTAACGGGTTTACCTACGTAGAATATTATTTATCACGTGGAATGGACATTAATAAATTTGGACCAAACTTATCCTTCTTCTTCTCAAACGGGATTGATCCAGAATACTCTGTAATTGGTCGAGTTGCTCGTAAGATTTGGGCAAAAGCATTGAAGTACAAGTACAATGCAAACCCAAGAGCGCAAATGTTGAAGTACCATATTCAAACTTCCGGACGTTCTATACACGCTCAGGAAATTGATTTTAATGACATTAGAACAACATTACAAGCCTTGTATGCGATTAATGATAACTGTAATTCATTACATACAAATGCATATGACGAAGCCATTACAACTCCTACAGAAGAATCTGTACGTAGAGCGATGGCCATTCAGTTGATTATCAACAAGGAGTTAGGGTTGACTAAGAATGAAAACCCAATACAAGGTTCATTTATCATTGAAGAATTAACTGATCTAGTTGAAGAAGCTGTCTTAACGGAATTTGATAGAATTACAGAGCGTGGTGGTGTTTTAGGAGCAATGGAAACTATGTACCAACGTTCTAAGATTCAAGAAGAAAGTTTGTATTACGAAACCTTAAAACATACTGGTGAATTCCCTATTATTGGGGTAAATACCTTCTTAAGTTCTAAGGGTTCTCCTACAGTTCAACCTGCGGAAGTAATCCGTGCAACGGAAAAAGAGAAACAATTCCAAATTCAAACAAAAGAGTTGTTGAATACCGCCAATGAAGACAAAGTAGCTAATCAATTGGAAATTTTACAAGAGGCTGCCATTCAGAAT
>JAESUF010000039.1 GCA_016763215.1 Flavobacteriaceae bacterium | reverse complement strand
TATCGATTCTATTTGTTCATCTTCCAGATTATAAAAAGGAGCTGTTTTATTCCTTTTTTGTTCTTTAAAAAAATACCCCTGGAGGTTTGCCATATGTTCCTGTACTGCCTCTTGAGCATATTGCTGCATTCTAGAATCTAAAGTCACATAAATTTTCAGTCCGTCTCTACTGATGTTGTAAAGTTCTCCATTAGGCTTTGGATTCTCTTTCACCCATCTTTTTAAATAAGCTCTAAGATATTCCCTAAAATATGTTGCTAGACCATCATTATGACTCTCAGGTGTAAAGTTTATTTTAAGTGGTAGTTTTTGTAATGAATCTTTCTCTTGTTCTGAAATAAATCCATTCTTAGCCATTTGCCTAAATACCACATTACGCCTCGCAAGAGATTTCCTTTTCGATATTTCTCTGTGTGGATTGTACTGTCTTGGGTTTTTTAGCATTGCTACCAAAATAGCCGACTCTTCTATAGATAAATCTTTTGGTTCTTTCCCGAAATAAATTCTTGAAGCAGAACGAATCCCTATGGCATTGAATAAAAATCCTTGTGTATCGAGATACATCGAAATAATCTCATGTTTGGTGTATTGACGTTCCAACTTAACCGCTACAATCCATTCTTTCACTTTTTGCATCACTCTTTTAAAGGTATTGCTCGAAGCTCTTTTTGTAAACAAATTTTTAGCTAATTGTTGTGTAATAGTACTCGCACCTCCGCCTTTACCTAATTTCACAACAGCTCTTACAGTTCCTCTAAAATCGATTCCTGAGTGCTCATAAAAACGTTCGTCTTCCGTAGCTATCAACGCTTTTATAAGATTCTCTGGTAATTCTTTAAAAGCAACAGGCGTTCTATTTTCGTAGGCATATTTCCCTAAAGTAACTCCATCGGAGGAAATAATTTCTGTGGCTAAATTTTTTTGTGGATTTTCTAATTCTTCAAAGGTTGGTAGCACGCCAAAAACTCCCCAGGAAGTTAATAAAAAGAGAAGCATTAATGCTACGAATCCACTTAGGACAACTATCCAAAACCTCCTGATGTATTTCTTAAAACTTGTTTTTTTCTTCTTAGCCATTTTTAATTTACTTTTTCAATTCTAAATCCGACATCTGTAATACCTTCCAATTCTTTCACTCCTTCAATACTTCCATTTTTTCGCATTGCTTGATATATAGAAACTTGATAATTTCCAGAAACTGGAAATAGAATGTTCTCCTTCAAGAACAGTTTATTTTCCTTAATTTCGGAAATTCCTGAACCTAAAAAACGTCCATTTTTATCGGCCATTTCATACTGTAAAGTATCTACAACCTTTTTCCCATCAGGGAAATTAATATGGGTAATTAAATACAAATTACTGTATTGGTACTCATTATTGTTTCTAATATTCACAAACAAATTGTTTCTGGAAATTGTATCTGTAACTTGAATTTCAAATGATACAGGGTCTTCTAATTTCCATATATTATCTTCAAGTGAATAATATTGATCGTATACTCTATTTGAATCACACGAAGTGAAAACAAACATCATTCCAACAATGAAGTAAAAAAAATTATTTCTTCTGGTTATTCTGGTTTCCATTCGAGTTCGAATTTCTTCTTCTCTTATTTTGAGGTTTTCTATTATTTTGTTCTTTCTTCTGAGCGTTTGGCTGGTTCGCTTTTTTAGATTGATTTGGCTGATTTGGCTGATTTGGGTTCCCTCCTACAGTTACTTTCTTTTTCTTATTTCTGTTGTTTCTGTTTCGTCTTCTACTCTTTTTTGGAACATCAAATCGAGTTAAACTATCTTGTCCAACAACATTTTCAAAATCTACTTTTACAACCTCTTCTATTTCAGATTCGTATTCTTCTAACGGAATTGAAACTTCCTTATTTTGATTGAGCTCAATAATTTCTATCACTTGATCTAAGGACAGTCTATACCATTTAGATCGATCTTCTTTGTAGGTATACCAAAGTAACTTTTTAAAGATGTCCATTTTTATAAATACGGCATCTCCTTTTTCAGTTTTTAGAACCTTCTCTTGTTTTGGAAAAGCATCTAAAGCATCTAAATATGTATCTAACTCAAAATTTAAACAACATTTTAATTTTCCACACTGACCTGCTAACTTCAATGGGTTTAATGACAATTGCTGATATCTTGCCGCCGATGTTGTTACTTTTCTAAAATCCGTCAACCATGTTGAGCAGCATAACTCCTACCACATGACCCTACTCCTCCTAAACGTGCAGCTTCTTGTCTTGCTCCTACTTGTTTCATTTCGACACGAATAGAAAATGCACCTGCCAAATCTTTAATCAGTTGTCTGAAATCTACTCGAGTATCTGCTGTATAATAGAACGTCGCTTTATTTCCATCTCCTTGATATTCTACATCGGAAAGCTTCATTTTTAACCCTAATCGGCCTAAAATTTCTCTTCCTTTCTTTTGAGTTTCTAATTCTCTATCTCTGGCTTTTTGCCAAACATCAATATCTCTTTGAGATGCTTTTCTGTAAATCTTCTTTACTTCTTCACTATCAAAAAACACTCTCTTTTTTTTCATTTGAACTTTCACCAATTCTCCTCCTAAAGAAACAATTCCAATATCGTGCCCTGGAGAGCCTTCAACTGCAACAACATCTCCCATAGAAATGGTTAAGTTTTCTGTATTTTTATAAAAGTGCTTTCGCCCGTTCTTAAAACGAACTTCATAAATATTAAATGGAGCTTCACCACTAGGTAAAGTCATATTAGACAACCAATCAAATACTGATAATTTTTCACAACCTCCAGTTGTACAACTTCCATTACTCTTACATCCTCTGGGTTTTCCATCTTCACCAGTACCACAACTTCCACATGCCATAAAGTAAATATATTTAGAGAAGCCATAAGGCTTCTTTGAGTTCTTATTGATTTTCAGTTAGATAGAATTCTTCTAACTCAATTCCCTTCGATAAACAAAGGTCAACTATTTAATCAGTAAATATAAGGATTCTACAGGAATCACGAAACGTAAAAAATGTATAAAAAAAGCCTCGAAAACGAGGCTTTTTTTAGTTCTTATATTTCAGCTTTTCAGACCTTCCTTTTTTGAAGATTTTATTACTGGCATGTGTTCCTTTTCTAAGTTCCTTTTGTTCTTCATATGACAATTGAATAATCTCTTGACATTCTGTTGAACAAGTATTTTCCATCGTTTCTGAACATTCATCACATTGGATAAACAACAAATGACATGCTTGGTTCGCACAATTTACATGTAGATCACAAGGCTTACCACATTGATGACAATTAGCAACAACATCGTCAGAAATTTTCTCTGCTCTTCTATGATCGAAGACAAAATTCTTTCCTATAAATTTATTTTGAATTCCTTCTGCTTTTACTTGTCGTGTGTATTCAATAATTCCTCCCTCTAATTGAAAAACATTCTGAAACCCTTTATGTTTATAATAGGCAGATGCCTTCTCACAACGAATTCCTCCTGTGCAATACATCAATAGGTTTTTGTCTTCTTTATTTTCTTTTAAATCTTCCTCAATAATATCCAAAGAATCTCGAAATGTATCTACATCTGGTGTAACCGCACCCTCAAAATGACCAATTTCACTCTCATAATGATTCCGCATATCTACGCAAACGGTATTTGGGTCTGCTAACATCGCATTAAACTCTTTTGCATTTAGATGTACTCCTATATTTGTTACATCAAATGTGTCGTCGTTTAATCCATCAGCGACAATCTTATTTCTAACTTTTACTTTGAGTTTTAAAAATGATTTGTTATCGTGTTCTACAGCGACATTCAATCGTATTCCATTTAAAAAAGAAATGCGATCCAATTGATCTTTTAAGGCTAAAAAGTTTTCTGAAGGAACAGAAATTTGAGCATTAATTCCTTCGTTAGAAACATAGGTTCTCCCTAAAACATCTAGAACATCCCACTCTAAAAATAATTTATCCCGAAACAATTGTGGATTTTCTATCTTATAATATTGATAGAAAGAAATGGTGATGCGGTCTTTTCCTGCCTCATCAATTAATGCAGCGCGTTCTTTGGCACTTAACTTATTGTACAGTTGCATGCTATACTAATTTTAGTTAAACAATAGATTTTGATTCAATAATTAAATCATTGACAAAATTACTATTATTTTCTATTTTGAGTTAAAATTTCAACATTTCCTTTTTTTTCGATAAATTTTTAAATTTTAGCAACTTCTTAGTAGGAGGTGTAGATTCTTTTCCTGCATTTTTTAGCATCTTTGCATATTATTAGTAGTACTTGGTGAACTTGAATTTAATTTCAGTTTACTCAAATTTTAAACCGATAAAAACTATTAAAAAGTTTTAGATGAGAATTGCAGTTGTTGGTGCTACCGGAATGGTGGGTAGTGTATGTTAAAAGTATTAGCGGAGCGTAATTTTGAAGTGACAGAATTAATTCTTGTCGCTTCAGAGAGATCTATCGGTAAAAAAATATCCTATAATGGAGTAGACTATACTATTGTAGGGATGCAAGATGCTATCGATCTGAAACCTGATATTGCTTTATTTTCTGCTGGAGGAGATACTTCATTAAAGTGGGCCCCGAAATTTGCCGAAGTTGGAACCACGGTCATTGACAATTCTTCTGCCTGGAGAATGGATCCTGCAAAAAAACTGGTTGTCCCTGAAATCAACGGAGATGTCTTAACGAAAGAAGATAAAATAATTGCGAACCCGAACTGTTCTACCATTCAATTAGTAATGGCATTGTCTCCATTACATTTAAAATATAAGATGAAGCGTGTTGTAATTTCCACCTATCAGTCTGTTTCTGGAACTGGTGTAAAAGCTATACAACAGCTAGCAAATGAAGAGGCAGGAATAGACGGTGAAATGGCTTACCCTCATCCAATTGGAAGAAACGCCTTACCTCACTGCGATGTTTTTTTAGAAAATGGATACACCAAAGAAGAAATGAAATTGGTAAAAGAACCTAAAAAGATTTTACGCGATGATACTTTTTCTGTGACTGCAACAGCTGTTAGAATTCCTACTGCAGGTGGGCATTCAGAAGCTGTAAATGTTCAGTTTGAGAATGATTTCGATATTGCCGAAGTTCGTAAATTATTAAGTGAAACCCCTGGTGTTATTGTACAAGATAACGTAGCAACCAACACCTATCCGATGCCAATTACTGCTCATAATAAAGATGAAGTTTTTGTGGGTAGAATTAGACGGGATGAATCTCAAGAAAACTCCTTAAATTTGTGGATTGTTTCTGACAACCTAAGAAAGGGTGCTGCAACCAATACGGTGCAAATTGCAGAATATTTAGTATCAAATAATCTAGTACAACTCAATGAGTACATTTCATAAATTATCTATAAAAAATATTATACAAGAAACCGCAAATGCGGTTTCTGTTGTTTTTACTATTCCTGAGAATCTAAAAACAAATTTCTCATACAAAGCCGGGCAATATATTACCATTAAAAAAGAAATTGATGGCCAAGAAGTTCGGAGAGCTTATTCTATTTGTGCTTCCCCTAAAAGTGGAGAGGTAAAAGTTACTATCAAGGCTGTAGAGAATGGAACCTTTTCTATCTATGCAACTTCCCAACTAAAAGTAGGAGATGTTTTAGAGGTTCATGAACCTGAAGGGGCTTTTATTTTAAATCCAGAAACTGGTAAAAACTACATTGCATTTGCTGCAGGGAGTGGAATTACACCTGTCTTGTCTATGGTGAAAACTGTTTTAGACACTACTTCTGATGCTTCTTTCACTCTTGTTTATGGGAATAAATCAGAAATTGATACTATTTTCAAAAACGAACTAGAAATTTTACAAAGTGAATTTCCCAATCGTTTTAACTTGCATTACATTTTTAGCAGACAAAATGTAGAGGGTGCTCTATTTGGAAGAATAGATGAAGGTTTTACGAACTATTTTGTGAAGAATATTTACAAAAAAATTCATTTTGACTCTGCTTATTTATGTGGGCCAGAAGAGATGATTAAAATAGTTTCTTCTACCTTACAAAACAACGGATTTGATCCTTCTCAAATTTTATTCGAGTTATTTACTGCTTCAACTGAAGAAGAAAACACCGATCAGATTAAAGATGGTGAAACTCAAGTAACTATTCTTTTAGATGATGAAGAAGTCTCTTTTACAATGAAACAAAAGGATAATGTTTTAGCTGCAGCTTTACGAAACGACGTTGACGCTCCATATTCGTGTCAGGGAGGGATTTGCAGTAGTTGTCTTGCTAAAATAACCGTTGGGAAAGCTGTTATGACTAAAAATACAATTCTAACTGATGGTGAAGTAGCTGATGGTTTTATCCTAACTTGTCAAGCACATCCTACAACATCAAAAATTTCAATTGACTATGATGATGTATAAAAATCTATATCTTTAGCTGCATGGATTTTTACAATATTAAAAACGCTGTTTTATTTGGCTTCGCTTTATCTTTTATGATAGGGCCTGTCTTTTTTATGCTTATTCAAACTAGTATTTTAAAAGGGGCTAGAGCAGCCATTGCATTTAATATAGGTGTAATTTTAGGTGACGTTGCCTTCATTGTTATTGCTTATTATGGTAGTAGACACTTGTTAGAAAAAATTAAAGATGATCCTCGTTTATTTTTTATTGGAGGCTTAATCTTGGTTGTCTATGGAGCTATTACTTATTTAGATAAATCAGGGAAGAAAGAAGCTGAAGCCCAAACTTCTATTAATATACCCGTAAACAACAATTATTTAAAACTAATGCTTAAAGGGTTCTTTTTAAATTTCATCAATATCGGTGTGCTCGCCTTTTGGTTAGGATTGATTGTCGTTATTGGTCCGACTTTAGACATGAATCCAACCAGTATCTTCTATTATTTCGCCATTATTATTGTGAGTTATTTTGTGATGGACCTTGGAAAAATCGTTTTGGCAAAACAGTTAAAAAGCAAAATGACTCCCATGGTTGTCTATCGAATTAAACGAATTATGGGCATCCTATTAATCGTCTTTGGTATTCTCTTTATGCTGAAAGGGTTTCTCCCTAAAGACAATAAGATAAACACACTGCTAGAGCAGGTAGATAAAAAATAATAGTTCTAGAATCTGGATATTTTAAATTCCTAACGAAGTCAACAATACAATCTTAAGTTACCTAAAACTTATGAGTGTATTTTATCAAATAGTTGACAACCATATTCTCTGGCCTGGTTTCGAATGCACTCACTTTTACCGAAGGTGTATTTGGCATGTCTTCTGGAATACCTGTATGCATATGTTCGTGGGTTTGTAGAGCATCAATCTGTGTTGACCCAACACCAGTGTCTGTTCCTTCTTTTGCCACTGTATGACCTACTGACGATGCTTCGTCTGTACCAACGTGTCTTAGAAATTGGCCTCTATAATCTGGAAGATTGAACATTAAACCTTTTTCCGAATCAGAACTCCCATAAAGAGTGCCTATCACCATATACAACTCTTGGCATTCTCCAGCGTATAGCGCAGAACCATCACATAACATCCATTCAGATTCTATTGATTGGTTTGTAGACAAGTTCGTACTTTCTAGTGACGTTTTATAACTAGCTACATTACCAGAAAAAGCGATGATGGCTCCTACTTGTTGTTCTGTGTTGAGTAAAGAGCTATTTGGGTGATTCATGATTTTTTATTGTTTACTATTTTGAAGAATTTACATTGATGTTCAAGATAAGTACTTCCCATGAATCAATTAGATCGGGTACGAATTAAAAAACGTATAAAAAATCCATAAAATGAGAACACCTAACTTTATACACAACAAAAAACCAGAGAAGCTAACTTCTCTGGTTTAATTTAGTTAAAAGTGTCAGCCTATTTTATGTCGACTTACTATTCCTTTATTACTCTTTAATTTTTTCTAAAACAATTTCCTTTTTATTGTTTTCAGGATTTACATCCGCCATCAGTTTCGATGGATCTATTTCAACAGATCTTATAGGTTTTGGTGTTTTAAAAGTATAGGTAGGGTGTGCCCATGTCCAATCTTCCAATCGTGTTGCGGTTGTAGGTTTTTCACCACGCATCATTCGCAATGGAATGTTAAATAGTTCTTTTGTTCCATCTGTATACGTTACTTCAACATCCATTGGCATTGGTATTTGCCCAGCTCTCTCTAAAGTTACCGATTTGTCATCAATCGATTTTACGCCATAATCTATTGTATGTGTCGTTTGAGTCCACTCATTTAAATACCAGTCTAAATGGATTCCAGAAACTTTCTCCATAGATCTTTTTATGTCATTAGGCGTTGGGTGTTTAAAGCTAAAATCAGTGAAATATTTCTTCAATCCTTTCGCTACATTTTCAGCGCCAATTATATACTCTAACTGAGATAAAAAGATACTTCCTTTACTATAACTAGCAACCCCATATCCGGTATTGGTATTGTATCTATCTGAGTGTGTAGAAAGCGTTTCTTCCAATTCGTTTTTCACTACATAATTATAGCCTCCATAAGATCCTCTGTGAGGATTTTTACTTCCTTTATTTAAAATTTTATTTCCTGCTTTGTTAGAAATATAGGTCGTAAACCCTTCATCCATCCAGGGGTGTTTACTTTCATTACTTGCTAATAAAAACTGAAACCACGTGTGTGCCATTTCATGGGAAGTTACCCCAAATAAGCTACCAAATGATCGCTGCCCAGTAATTAAAGTCGACATCGCATATTCCATTCCACCATCTCCACCTTGAATTACAGAGTATTGTTTGTATGGATATTGACCTACTGCTTCACTGAAATAAGTCATCAATTCAGCAGTTTTTGGTTGTAAATCTTTCCAGTTTTTTAAAAACTCTTCTTTCATTGTACTCTTATAATAGAAGTGCAAATCGATTCCATTCTCCATTTTGAAGATATCGTGATTGTAGTCTGGATCAGCAGCCCAAGTAAAATCGTGTACATTAGGCGCTTTAAAATGCCATGTCAATTTCTTCCCACGCTGTTTTTTTAATTTTTTACTCTTGTCTTCATATCCATGACCTACTTCTTGAGGGTTTTGAACATAACCTGTACCTCCAACAACATATGATTTGTCTATATGTAATGTCACATCAAAATCTCCCCAAACACCGTGAAATTCACGAGCTAAATACGGAGGGGTGTGCCATCCTTCAAAATCATACTCCGCCATTTTAGGGTACCATTGTGCCATTGACAAAGCAACTCCTTCTTTGTTATTTCTTCCTGTTCTACGCACCTGTTTTGGTACTTGTGCATCGTAAACCATCTCAAAAGTTACACTCTCTCCTGATTTGATAGGTTTATTTAACGTTACTTCTAAAATGGTTCCTACGGTTTCAAACTTAACTTTAGAACCGTTTTGTTTTAATGACTTTACTTTGATATAGCCAATCTCTTCCGAAGTTAATTTGCTAATTCTATCTTTCACTCTTCCATCTGGATCTTTAATATTTCTAGATCGAACATCCATTTGAGAGTTTGGTTGAAATGCATTGAAATACAAGTGGTAGTATACGTTGGTTAATTCGTCTGGAGAATTATTTGTATACACCAACTTCTGCTTTCCTTTGTATTGAAATGTCTTTACATCCATATCAATATCCATTGTGT